>NZ_KZ819081.1:0-174717 GCF_003115855.1 Brenneria corticis | reverse complement strand
AATAACAGGAGTCAAAGATGAAGTTCGAGTCCAGTCAGAGGAGCCATTTACTTGTTTTCATGCATCCTTGCGAATCCCTATTTGTACATTGATTCAACAGATTAGCGTGAAAAACCTTCCCGATGCGTTTCTAGTTTTCCCTCCGCATCGGGAAAAAATGGTGGTCAGATTTGGGGTCAGGTTGGTTCGATAATGGAGTGACCCCCAAATGTCTCTTAACGACTCAAAAATCCGCAACTTAAAATCATCCGCTAATCCCTTCAAAGTTTCCGATTCACACGGTCTGTATCTCCACGTTAAACCTACTGGCTCACGTCTCTGGTACTTCAGATACTATTTCGGTGGCAAAGAGACTCGCCTGAACGTCAGGCGGCTTCATGTAGGTCATGAAGATGTCATCAGGTGAGGATTGTCCCCAGTCTGGCCAGCACCTCGTTTACGATACTGTCAGGGATACGTTCCAGCCGTCTGCCGTTTCGCGCCCCCATATCAATGGTCCTGGGCTGGTCGCAGCGAATAACTCCCGTTGTTTTCGTTCCCGCGCCATCCAGTGAAACGGCAAAACCAGCCGTTCGGGCAAAGTTTCCGCCGCTGGTGACAGGAACAACCACCGGCAACCGGGTGATCTTATTAAACGGCGCCGGTGAAACGATAAGCACCGGGCGTTTTCCGCTTTGCTCATGCCCGGCTGTGGGAGCAAGTGAAACGAGCCAGATTTCCCCTCTGTCCATTTACAGGATCTCCTTCCCCGTGGCAGGCGCGTCAATCCATTCCCGCTCTTCATCACTTACTTCGGCATGTGGATCGCACTGCGCCAATAGTTCGGCAAGCGAATAGCGAGGCCGTTTTTGAGGCTCAATAATCAGGCAGCCATTATCAATGGTCACGCCTACCTCGCTATCCGGCGACAAATCCAGCGTTTTCAACACGGCGGGAGGCACTGCCAGCATGACAGATCCTCCGACTTTTTTCAGACGAGTGGTATACATAGAACACCTCCAAATATTATATTTTAATATAACACTCATGGTTGGGGATGTATAATCCTTAATCAGATTCATCATGATCTCCTTAATGTCACGAACAATGAAGCATAAACAGAATGCTACTGTTGGCGGGACAGTGGACCTAGCACGGAGCTGGTTACAAAGTAATGAAGTATGAGGAAAGCCTTTATCCATCCAGCGACGTTCCTCACTTTTTCAACGCCGCAATGATGTTGTCAGTTATGATCTGATAAATGTAAGTTCTGATTTTAGAAAATTTCGTCTTCGTATCGCCTGACAGTTCGCTTTCTCGGCATCGTTCCGTCCCGCAAAAGCGCAGCATGCGTGCCATTTACCCTTGCGTGCCGGGTTGTGCCGGGAAACGATTAACCGGACGCAGTCACGGAAACGGAAAACTCGCAGGGAAAAAATCTGTCCCTGCATACACGGACATAGCGCCCCTTGCACCGCAGCGGTGAAATGGAGTTCGAAACCATGCCTAATTATTCGTATCTCTTTAAAGCTTAAACCTTTTGAGATAGTCAATCAGTAAACGTTGACGCATAGAGTAGCGGTGCGCATATGGCCAAACCACATAAATCGGGGTGCTTGCGTCAATAATATGCTCATCAAGCACAGTGCAAAGTTCTTCTTTCTCTATATGACCTTTTATAGATACGAGCGGTAAATAAGCTATCCCATTTCCACTCAATACTAAATTAATACGGGTTTCGATATCGTTACATATGATTGTTTGAGGCAGGTTAAGCGATTTTACTTTGGATAATGGCCATGATTGAATCATCCCTGTATTTCTTGAGCGATAATGAATCAGTGAGTGCGACAGGAGATCTTCTACATTATCTGGCCTGCCATATCGTTCTAAATAGTTTGGGCTCGCTACAATGACACTATGAATGTCACCAATGTAATGCGAACGTAAATTACCATCAGGGTCGTTACCAACTCGTAACGCTGCGTCGAAATTTTCACCCACCAGGTCAACAAATCGGTCTGAGAAATCTAACTCAACCTCAATATCTCTGTGCTCTTCCAAGAATGCATTAAATCTCTCACTAAACAAATTTGGGATAGGTGCGATACTTATTTTTAGCCTTCCAATCGGACTCTCTGTTGAAGCCAGCATCGCATTCTGAATGTTATCTACTTCTTCAAGTATACGCATAGCATGGATCAAAAAACGCTCCCCTTCATACGTTAACGATAACCTCCGAGTATTACGTTGCAACAGCTGAGCCCCTACACTGTTCTCCAGGCTTGTCACTCGCTTACCTACAGCAGAAGCGCTTAACCCCAAGGCGCGTCCCGCTGATACAAAGCTGCCAACCTGTGCCACTTTTGCGAAAACTGAAATCGCAGAAAGAGAATCAATCATTACCCTACCACCTCAAAAATAGATTCCTGCCAAATTTGGCCACATAGTCCGGAACGATAAGTAGGTTATTCTATAACGCAAGTTAAGGTAAAGTAATTGTGGCGTTAAGTCATAAATCATCGGAACTTAGTACTAAATATATACATGGAAATCATAAGTAAAGAAAAGAAATCTAATAATGCTAAGTGATGATTTCACTTGTTGTGCAATTAATGATTATCTAATATCAAAAAGGAATAACATGAACACTAATCTTCCATCTTCTAATTCACCATACTATCGATCTCCACTTGCTAAACACACAGATTTGACCTGGCACATGCATGCAACTCAAGAGGTTGATTATCAGGTTTCCGTGATTAAAGATATCCTTGATCCGATAAATCCAACTCTGGCACGTACATGTGCAAATCATGCAGAGCGAAATGGAAAAACTAAAATTAAAAGACTGGTTGTCATAGACAAAAAAGTCGATGAGATTTATGGCGATAAGTTCAGGTCATATTTCTCCATGAAGTGGTTTACTGAATTTGGCCACCTGAATAGAGGTGATATGCTCACCTCAGAACAACACAGGTGCTCCAATGAAAAGAAGAAATTTTAGTCCTGAATTCAAACGCGAATCTGCTCAGCTGGTTGTCGATCAAAACTACACCGTCTCTGATGCCGCTAAGGCTATGGGTGTAGGTCTTTCCACGATGACGAAATGGGTCAAACAACTGCGTGATGAGCGTCAGGGCAAAACGCCAAAAGCTTCCCCGATAACGCCGGAACAAATCGAAATACGTGAGCTCAGGAAGAAGATGCAACGTATTGAAATGGAAAACGAAATATTAAAAAAGGCTACCGCGCTCTTGATGTCAGACTCCCTGAACAGTTCTCGATAATCGGGAAACTCAGGGCGCGTTATCCTGTGGCCACACTCTGCCATGTGTTCGGGGTTCATCGCAGCAGCTACAAATACTGGAAAAACCGTCCTGAAAAGCCAGACGGCAGACGGGCTATATTACGCAGTCAGGTACTTGAGCTGCATGGCATCAGCCACGGTTCGGCCGGAGCAAGAAGCATCGCCACAATGGCAACCCAGAGAGGCTACCAGATGGGGCGCTGGCTTGCTGGCAGGCTCATGAAAGAGCTGGGACTGGTCAGTTGCCAGCAGCCGACTCACCGGTATAAACGTGGCGGTCATGAGCACGTTGCTATCCCGAACCATCTTGAGCGACAGTTCGCAGTAACGGAGCCCAACCAGGTGTGGTGCGGTGATGTGACCTATATCTGGACAGGTAAACGCTGGGCGTACCTCGCCGTTGTTCTCGACCTGTTCGCAAGAAAACCAGTGGGTTGGGCAATGTCGTTCTCGCCGGACAGCAGACTCACCATGAAAGCGCTGGAAATGGCATGGGAAACTCGCGGTAAGCCCGTCGGGGTGATGTTCCACAGCGACCAGGGTAGTCATTATACAAGCAGGCAGTTCCGGCAGTTACTGTGGCGATACAGGATCAGACAGAGTATGAGCCGGCGCGGAAACTGCTGGGATAACAGCCCAATGGAGCGCTTCTTCAGGAGTCTGAAGAACGAATGGGTGCCGGTGACGGGTTACGTAAGCTTCAGCGATGCAGCTCACGCCATAACGGACTATATCGTTGGATATTACAGTGCACTAAGACCGCACGAATATAATGGTGGGTTACCACCAAACGAATCGGAAAACCGATACTGGAAAAACTCTAACGCGGTGGCCAGTTTTTGTTGACCACTACAGCTGCAACATAGTAGATGGTGACCTGAGGCTGCGCTGAAATAGTGATTCTGCTGCCGGTCACCATCTTGATGGTTGGTCTCGCTTTTCGTCACGCTATCTGGGATCGGATGCGGTAAGGCGTTTGTGGCTCAGACGGCAGATATTTAGCGCCAATCGCTCTACAGAAGACATCCCCCAATAAACAATCGTAAGCGTCATCCCAGTACCGTCTGGAGAGTTTCCGACATATTCGACAAAGTGGTTCCCACCAAATAATAGTGGAAACCAAAATATCATCTACCCAAAATAAACGCGTTACCGGTAGCCGAAAAGGCCGCCAGAATTACTCTCCTGAATTTAAAAAACGGCTTGTTGCGGCCTCCTGCTATAGTCCCCTCTAAATTTAGTCTTATCGCTTAATGGAGTTATCTGGTTAAAATACAACCAGCAGAAGCTCAGTTTTTGCAGAGCCAGAAAGAAGTTGAAGGTGGCCGACATGTGAAGGTGGTGTGCCGTGAAAACGGTGTGTCGGAAGCCAGTTGCTACAGCTGGAAAGCCAAATACGATATCTCATTGATGTTGGAAACTGGTCTGTAAGCGGTGCTAAATTGAGAAATAAAGCCGTCATAGTCTCTGGCATTTCCACTATAGAAGAGCCTCGCCATGCTGAAAACTACAGGTACCGCTGAAAGTGAACAACAAAAGGGATTGATCGGCATAGCCATGATAGTGGCTGCTCTTCAGATACTGCCGTTCTCTGATATCATGGCGAAGTATTTATCCCTTAGCATCACCATCATTCAAGTAATATGGGGGCGTTTTTTCTTTCATTGCATCATTACGGGTATTTATTCCGCCGTGGCATATGGACCCAGATATCTGGCGCCTAATCTGTCCGCGATGCTCTTGCTACGCAGTACATCACTTTTTGCTGCGGTGGGACTCTTCTATGTCACTATCCATTATCTGCCGCTTACCACTTCTCTGACGCTTTGGTTTGTCGAACCCTTCATTTTGACCCTGATGGCGGCCCTGATTCTCAAGGAGAAGGTTACCGCATATCAGTGGTTAGCGATCTTTATCGGATTTGTGGGGATTGTCATCGCAATCAGACCAACCATCGTCGAGTGGCATTGGGCCTATATCGTTGGACTGCTGGCAGGATTTTTCTATGCCCTCTTCCTGTTCTTTACCCGCTTTATCGACAACAAGATACCCTCAGTCGTGTCAGTCTACCACACGGGTTTGGTTGGAGGCGTTCTCGCTTCAGTCACCGTGGCGCCGTATTGGGTGGCGCCCACGCCGAGTCAATGGCTGCTCCTCGTGGGATGCGGAGCGATCGCGGCGATCGCGCATCTCCTGATTATCAAATCATTTGAGCTGGCGAATGCCAGCACAATCGCTCCATTCACCTACTCAGAAATCATTATGGGCGCGATACTGGGATTTATCGTCTTCGCAGACGCACCTGATATATGGCTCTTTATCGGACTGGCGATCGTCGTCGGATCAGGGATTGCTTTAACCAAGATAAAACAATCCCTCCCCAAGAGCAGTGCGGTCAATGGAAGCTGAGATGAACCAGATAGTGGTAAGTTGCGAAGAATCTAATGGCGAGGTACGTCGTACTCCTCGAACGTTTTCACCGCCGGCGAGGCCGCCATTCAGGCAAGCGGCACGCCGTTATCCTGTTATGTCGTCAGAATTGACTTCATTTCATCGAGCAGAGTTCTACTCTTTAATATGGTTTGATGGTCACATCCTTGAATGCATGACAACTCAGTCGAGTCTCCTACATGCCGGCGAAGCGATTCGGTCAGCGTAGGGTCTTTTCCGTCTTGGGCCACGAATATCCTGGTCGCTTCCGATTGCGGCATTGGCAGTTGAGTGCGCCCCAAGAGCCATATATTCTCGACCATGCAGTCAAGATTGGATAACTCGCAATCAACCAGATCGAAAATATACTGGTAGGCGTCGTCTTGCCGCAGCCGTTCAAGAATTTGGTCGCGGCCGATTTCGCGAAGTCCTTCGAGCGCAGGCGGGTCAATCAAAAAGATTTGTGGGTGGCGGCCGCCCTGGCGAGCGATTTCGGATGCCACATAGGCGGCAAGATGCGCGCCGAACGAGTAGCCTACCACTTTCATGATATGCCGCGCCTGATGACGGCCGACGATACCCGCCGCAAGTTCGTCAAGAGATTGGTAGGGCCAATAGTCATTGTAATCCTCCGCCAAGATCCGGTCAGACTCCCCGACGTCATTCATCAGCGTCATATAGCAAAAGGGGTATCCGACGAAATCCGGCAACAACAGTATCATAGGCTCTCCTTCAGCGTTTCAAGGAAACACGCCAGAAACGGCGTCAGCGTCTCATCGTCAAGCCTTGAGGCGATATGCAGATGACGTTGCGCGCCGGCCGCGATAAAGGTCATATCAAGATTCGTCCGGGGATTTTCGGAAGGCACGTCCAGCACGCTGTCTCTCAGCCAGAGCAGGTCTTCTTCCGGCATCGCGACAAAATTGAATAGATAGGGAATCCGTTCCGCGTCCCATCCCGTAGCCGTTTGGATCTCTTCCGAACCGATAAGGCTGTGGCTGCGAAACGCCTCCATGCGGTCGTGAAAATCATCCGGCATCTCCCGCCCACCGAGAAGGTCGTCCTCGAATAAGATTGGGGCCGCGACGGTGTAAAAGCCCAGGCCCTGCTTCTTGCTGCGATGAGAAAACAGGCACAGCGCCAAAGGGTCGGTCGTCCCGCTCATTTTTGTAATGGCATGGCGATAAGCGCGCATGGCGGCCCATTGCAGACGTGTATATTGGGTCTCGGGCAGAACGATTTCCGCCTGACGCCAGGTCGGGCCGCCCTCTTCTTGGCGCGGGCCGGAAACGACGGCCCTTTCGCCATAGTGGGCCCAGAAATCGATGCCCTGCTCTACGACATCAGCATAGCGTTTTTCAAGCTTCAAGTTCTCCGCCACAAAGGCGAGATCGGGGAGAGTCGTCTCATCATCGGTATGACCCGCCGCGAGAGAGGCGGTTAGCGACCGCAATAGCTGCACCTGCCCCAAGTGGTCCGCAAGAATATGGTGAAACAGCACGGCGATATGGCGCTGTCCACTGATATGGACGTCGACCAACCGTAGCAGAGGCCCTTCAAAGAGACTTATGGGGCTGTTCAAGAGAAAAGAGACGCAGTCACGTTCATCGGTAAAGTCCTGAGCGACGCTAAAAACAAGGCGTTCCCCCGAAATCCCTGTTGCGGGCAGACGAAATGCCAAGCCATGCTCGCCATCCACGACCACGGCCGTGAGTAGAGGAAAAGCCATGCTCAGGCTTTGCGCGATCTCCTCAAGTTCCCGAGCGGTTTTACCTTGCGAGCCGGGCTTGACGAGATAGGCGACGTTGTTCGCCGTCAGATGACCGTGAAACAATTCAGGATAGACCATCGAGGCCTGCATCGGGGTCAAGGGAATGTCCGTCAATTCAGGGTAGCGATCGGACGTCAGCGGTGCTTGCCGGTCGGCCAAAAGCCGTGCCGCGTCCTGCGCCCCGCGCGCATAGACAAACGCAAAGAGCCCGGTCGGAAGGGTGAGCGTTGCAATTTCCGGCCATGGCGGTACGGCGCGCTCATCCTTCAGCCGGATGATATGATAGTCAAATGCATCCCACTCGAGGTCACATTTCGGCTCATCGCCAATCTCAGCCAGCAGGCGCGCCATACGCGACCAGGTACAATCCCGATAAAACTCCGTCAAGCCGAGAGGCTCTCTTCGATGCCGATTGAGCAAAGTCACCAGCTTCACCGCCAGTATCGAGTGCCCCCCAGCCTGAAAGAAGTCTTGATCCGGTCGCCAATCCGCCAGTCCACAGGCTTCCAGCAGCCAGTGGCGAGAGCCGGCAGGTTGGTCCTGCTCAGCCGCCGTCTTCGCCAGGGCGGCCATGTCGATCTTGCCATGGGGCGTTACGGGCAAAAACGCCACCTGCACAAACCTGTCGGGAACCATGAAATCAGGCAGGGAGGCCATGCCGAAGTCTTTTAGCTCCGCATCCTCCGGTGGCCGCGAAGCGCTTTGCGCCACATAATAGAGCAGCACCCGCTTACCGGTGGGCGTGGACTGCATGCCTCCAACACAGTTCGCCACGCCAGGATGTCTCCCATAGGCAAGGGCAATATCGCTCAACGAGGTTCTATTACCCCGGATCTTGACCTGATCATCCTTGCGCCCGGCATAGTGAAAGAGACCGCAACTATCGCGGAAAACCAGATCGCCGCTGGCGTAAGCTCTTACTTCGCCCAGTTGCGGGAATGCCCGGAATATACTCTCGGTAAGGCAGGCGTCACCGACATAGCCGGGTGAAAGCCCGTCTCCGGCGATCACCAGTTCACCCACCTCGCCGGTTTCGCAAGGCTCGCCCTCCTCATTGAGAATGTAGAGACGACTGTCATGAACCGGATATCCGATAGGGATCGCACGGGAAAAATCGTGGTCGCGCGGGATGCGGTAAACGCAGGTGCCCATGGTATTTTCCGTCGGGCCATAGCCGTTGTAGACCGTGATGCGCGCGTTGTGACGGTAAAGCCGGTCGATATGCCCGGGAGAAAGCGCTTCGCCCCCCACCATGATGTACGAAATACCCGCCAGGCACTCGGGATCCGCATCCATCAGCATATTCAGCAATGAAGTGGTCAGCCACAGGGTATTGGCGCCGCTTTCAGCGATTATCTGGCGCAGCGTGTCACCGGTTAGATGGTCCTCCGGCGTCAGGACCAGGCAGCCGCCGTTGCACAGCGCGGTCCATATCTCGAACTGCGATGCATCGAAGGTAAGGGCAGAATGATGGATCATCACGGTCTGCGGGCCAGCCGGAAAATGCGGCGGCTGATAACAGAAGCCCACCACGCCCAGATGCGTGCACGGAATAATTTTCGGCGCCCCCGTCGTGCCGCTTGAAAAATTAACATAAACGATATCGCTCGCGGCCGGTTTACGAGAACAACCCACCGTAACGGGAACCATCAGGTCCGCGGACTGGAGAGGTTCGGCGAAGGTCACATTGCAAAGCGGGCCATTAGCGATGAACAGCCGGACCTCCGCCTTTTCGATGACTGAATTATTCCAGCTCTGCGGATTCCTGGGACTGATGAAGCAGAACCCACATCCGGCCTTCAAGATCGCCAGCAGCATAACGATCAGATTAATCTCGCGCCGCATCTGGATGCCGATCCTATCCCCCGTACAGGCGCCCGCCTGCAACAGTCGTGCGGCGGCAAAGTTGGAGAGCGCGTCAAGCTCGCCATAGGTCAGCTTGGCGTCCTGAAGACGCACCGCACAGCCTTGCGGATTAGCCGCCACCGCCTTTTCGAATGCTTCAATCACTGTCGAGACCAAAATTCTCTCCTTTATCGCCATGGCGAATCAAACAGAAGCCCACGGGAAAAGATGCCTCGCCACGATACAGAGACAAGGCCTGGCGCGGCGAGAAAACGGTGCGCGGCAACGCGGCGGCGAGATCTCGCTGCCGGTCGATCAGCGCCAGCGCCCTTTCCAGATTATCATCCACCCGCGCCTCGCCGTTCGGAGGAACGACATCGGCAAGGCCGACATGATAGCGGTCGTCGCGGTACCCGGCGCCGCAACGAGAGACATTGATAAGATCGAAATTTCCGGAGGCCGGCGAAAACGCAATCCGGCCGGAAAGCCTGCCCAAGTTCACAAGCATGGAGCGATCCTTGCCGTTTCCATCCGGATGCAGGAGGTTGAGAATATCGCCAATCTGTTCGGTGACATCCCCCTCTGCGCAGAAATAAATCTTGGTAAAGCGTCCGGTGCCGCCAGACCGCGACGAGCGCGGATCGAAACTTGGCCAGACTGGGCATCCGCGCATCCTGTCGGCGCGGACATCCCAGACGCAAACCTCCGCGCCGACATCCGCGGCCAATAACGCCATCAGCATGCCGACACCGCCCAGACCGAGAACCAAGACCCGGTCCCGGCTGCTCAATCGGCTTCTGTCGCCGGCATGGACCGCCGTGGCCGCGAGCGTGGACAGAATGGCCAGATGCCCCGGCAAGTCTCCGGGAATCCGGCGGACCAGCCGGCGCGGCATTATCAGGCAGTCCGCATGGATGGCCGCACGCCATCCCATGGCGATCACCCGATCCCCAGGTTCCGTATGGTCCACATTCCCCCCCTTGCGCAGCACCGTGCCGACGGCGCAGTAACCAAGTTCGAGGGTTTCGCCGGTCTCCCTGGCCTGGCGGATATAATGCAGTTCCGTCCCGGGACTGATCATGGTGAACTCCGTTGCCACGACCACATGGTTATCGTCGCAGTATGGTATGGCTTCACGCAGGATCTGCACTCCGCTGTCGCCTTGAACCGCAAATAGCCGCCGTGTTCCTTTGTGCATCGCATCAACCCCTGAATACGGCCCGAAGGCATTGATCGAAATCCGGAAAGGAGGTTTTATAGCATTCGCCGCCGAGAATGCGGCCCGCGAGACCGTGGGCGAGCATCAGAACATGCGCTGTCATCGACAGCCGGTGATCGTTAAACACGGTGACATCGCTCTGCACGCTCGGCCGTTGTCCCCCCTCGGTATGGATGGAATAGCCATCAATGACGGCGTCGATGCCGAGCGTCCGCAACATCCGGCAGGTAGCCGCGATCCTGTCGGATTCTTTGAATGTCAACTCGAAGAGATCGTCGAACGCCGCCTCGCCCGGCAAAAGAGCGGCGATGGCGACCATCAGAGGGATTTCGTCGATCATCGAGTGCAGGCTTTCCTTGCCTTGCATGCCCTGCGCCTTAAACGCCCCGCCCCCCCGCAAGGCAATCGTGCCGGTTTTCTCCCCATGGGGATGCCCATCGGGAGAAATTTCCAGTCCGAATCCGCAACGCTGCATCCAATAAAAAAAACCGATTCGCGTCGGGTTGATGCACACCCCCTCGAACCACATGCTCGCCTCCGGTCGGCCCCTGTTCATCAACCAGAAGAGCGCTGCCGGATAGGCAAGCGCGGACGGATCCAAGGGAATGGTGATGGCGCCCGGCGGCCGAAACTGCCGCGGCCGGTAGGTCAAAACATGTTCTATTTCCTCCACCTCGTCACCAAACCCTTGAGCCATCAACTGGGTGTGATCCCTGGCCACGACCGAATACGCGATTTCGACCGGCACCCGGGCGGCAATGGCGGCAAACAGGACGGCCGAAATCGATTGCGCGCTGCCGATGGAGATCGAAACCCGGCCCGATGTGATCTGTGACGGCAGCAGCCTGAGCGGCAAACATCCCGGCCGCCCCAGATATTCAAATTGTCCCCCCAACGTCGTCAGCGGCTCCACGATCCAGTCGAAGGGACGATTGCGCAGCGTCTTATCGCCATCAACGACGCAGCCGACGCCAAGCCCGCACAATACTCCGAGCAGCAGCCTGGCCGCCGCGCTGGAAGGCCCAAGATAAACTCTCCGCTCTTTTTTATTCAGCATCCCATGGCGATCGGCCGTGCGTAAGGAGGTCTGAAATGCCACTGCGCCTGACCGGCGGTCAAAATCGATCTTCAGCCCCAGATGTTGCAGGGCGTCGATCAATAGAGTGACGGCGGCTCCCTGATTGATACCGACGATGGTCACCGGATGGTCGGACAAGGCGGCGAACAACAATGCCCGGTGCGATATGGATTTGTCGGAGGGAACATAGCGGGCAGCGGCAGACCAATCAGGATGTTCCGGCAGCGTGGCGGGGGAAATGTTGCGGTCAGGATAGATCAGCATGATTTCACCCCTTTTTGTAACGCTTAGGATCGATCAACGCGTCGTCGCTGAGGATCTGTTCAGGGTCGAAAATATCGGGCGCCGATGGGCCCTTTGCCACCGGCAACATCCCGGCTTCATACGAGCGGCGGCGATGGCGCTTGCGCTCCAGCCCGAGATTGAATCCTTCCAGATCAATGGGCCATTGCTTCATCGTCCCCTGTTGAAGACAGTAATCCGCCAGCGCCTGCCCCCTCGGGGTGCGGACGAGCACGCGTCCGTATTTTTCGTATTCCGTCGCATTTAAGCTGGCATCGAAAATATTGGGATCGCCGTCGCAGACGCTGATGTCGGCAAGACCGCTCATCCAGTCGCCGCAGGACAGACAGCGGTGATTTTTTCCGCCTTTTAGCTCCTTCAGGATTTGCCAGAATTCCAGAGAATGGCGGTCGCCATCCGCAGTGGAAACGAGCAGCTTTCCCGGATAAGGCCCGCTGCGGTAGCGAATATCTTTTACGGTATCCAGAGACAGGCCTAAACGGCCTTGAATTATATCGATAGTTCCTTTCGGCAGGGTGCTGGACGAGCAGGCCGTTTCGACCAGAAAGACGATGTTTTCCCGCGCCCAGTCGGCAATATCGCCCTGCAACTTCTGAAGTTTGCGGATGGCCTGCATGTGACAGGCTAATCCGACGACGGCGATCTTGTCGTCGCGACAGTGCTCATAAAGGCCGCGTAACTCCGCCAGGTAAGGCGTCAGTTGATAGGTGGATTGCGCATTCGCGATGATCGTCTCTTCATCCCTGGCGACGACGCCCTTTGCCCGCCAGCCTGCATGGGGGTCGCGGCCCATGGTCAGGACGTGATCGACGCCGAGCGCCTCGCGGCTGGCCAGCAGTAACGTAGTGACAGTACCGCCGCTGGCCGAGGCTTCGAACACATCAGTCCTGGTCGATCGGGCGCCGAATTGATTGATATGAATGCCCAGCCACCGTTCACCGGGTTCGCGCGTGCGACCGAAAAGCCGCATCTCGGCTTCATCGGTCGCCGGATCGGCGCCAGGACAGACATCATGACACAGATGGCAATCACCACAGGACGCCGGGTCGAAATCCAACACCGGCTGAAGGTTGTCCGGATTCAGCGCGATCAGCCGTTCGGGACAGACCAGTTGACAGGCTCCGCAACCGGCGCATAAATTGGAATCAAGAACATCCGCTCGTAACACGCTCATTGACATGGGTATCATCCTTTTACGAGGAATACCTCGGGTAATCCAGATAATGACTCAGTTCACCCGTCATTCCATTTGAACGATTTCCAGCGAAACGGCCTTTGCGCCGTGAGAAAACGTTCCCGTTGCGGTTTTGGCGAAGCCGAGTTTTCGACACGCTTTAGCGGCCGCAGGACGAATCTCGACATTCCGCATCTTTGCGCCGCAAATGGCTGGGTCATTCTGCCGCTCCCGCCGCCGCGATCGCCCCGCAGGTCTTCAATCCCGTTACGATCTGCCGCCCTATGTTTGCTACCCGGGCATCGCTCATCGCCATGACGTTGTAATCCACCTTGAGTAGCAGGCGGCCGGCATGCTGGTAAGCGGTAAATTCAAGATGGTGGCTAGGCCTGCCATGCAGGGTGTCGAGCGAGAGCGGATTGATCGAGAAGCGGTCCGTGGAGGCGATGGCGATATCGCCAAGATAATTGAAGCTGGCGAAACACTGTCGCGCGCCTAACGTTTGGCGCCTCCCATCGGAGTGATAATGTTCATTACCAAAAGTGTGGGCGATCTTTTCGACTTTACGGCGATAGTCCCGCACCGCCTTGGCTCCGGCCGCCACGTCCAGGCCCCGTACATCGACGACGAAAGGACAGATGACGGTGAACCAGCCAAAGATGCCATCGGTGGACAATCCTCCAGGCGCCAAGCCGCGTCCATGACCCAGAACGTCGATTTTCTGACAAGAGGCGGGAAAGATCCTGTCGAAAGAGAGCAGGACGGCGGCCAGCAACCAGTCGCTGATATCCATCGAGGGATCTCGGGCGATCGTCGCCGATGGCGCGCCGATTTCGATATGCATGACGCTAAAGGCATCCTTCGTCGGAAAAGCCACGTCATCGCCAATCGGTTGCGGGCACTCGGCCCATGGTAAACGATCCCAGACGTCTGACGCGCGTTCCTGCGCCAGGAACTGCCCATATGCTCCGACCCAGTTTGGGTAGTCACTCTCCAATCCAGGCCAGTCGTAAACTTCCTGCGCGCTGTCCGCCTCCGACAAGTCCGCCAGCAAAAGGATCCAGGAAACCCGATCCACGCGGAACTGATGGCAGCTGACAACCATGCTGAGCCGATCGTTTTCTACCAAAAGGGTGGCGGCGACGATCCGCCTATTCTGCAACGAAATGCGGCTTTCACAGTCGGCCACGGCCTGCTGCGGCGTCATTCCGGCCGTGTGAACGGCGATATCCACAGGCGCGGAATCGTGCAGATGCCGTTCCAGCAGAGCCTTGAGAACAGAGCCGAGCCGGTCAGCGTCAGTGACCGGTCCTGAATAGTCGATCACGCAGGTCTGACACCAGCCGTCCAGATCGGGAATAGCGCGACTTTCCAGAAAATACCGGTTGGGAAGCGCCGCATACGCCCCTGTCGCGGCCGAACTCGCCGCAGGAGCGGCCTTAGCGGGCTGTTGGCCCGATGTCTTTATAAGACTGGCAATCGGCTTCTCGGAGATGACCTCTTCCAGGGCTAGTTTGATTCCCTGCCGTTTCAAGGCAGCGACCAACGAGAGCGCCTGAAGCGAATTCCCGCCATTTTCGAAGAAGCTGTGATTGATATCGAGACTGGCGCCCTTCAGCACTTTGCCTATCGCGGCCAGGATTGGCGCATGCTCAGGCTTACCGATCTCCGACGCCTGCAGTTTGTCACGGGCCATCCGCGCCAGCGTCTCCCGGTCGAACTTGTTGTTCCGCGTCAGCGGCAGCTTATCCATGAGCATAATCAAACGCGGGCGCTTGTGACTGTCTATACGCTCCACCAACGCCTTGCGGATCCCGGCCTCCGAGACATCTCCGTTAATGGGGACGACCGCAGCGACAACCTCATCCCCATCCTCGCCGACGAGGGTGAAGACGCAACAATCCGCCACGGAATCGAGCCCGAGAAACGAGGCTTCGACCTCAGCCAGCGACACTTTCAACCCGTTGACCTTAATAACGGAATCCTTGCGGCCAATGATGACCAACCGCATTTGATCGTCGTAGCGGGCAAGATCGCCGGTTGCATAGGCGCGCGCGGTGCCCGGCGCGCCCTCGCCCAGGGCAGTGAAACTGCCGGACGACGGAACGAGCATGGACGCAACGAGGTCGGAGATCAATGTCACCTCTCCCGCGACGCCGCTGACGGATATCCGATTGCCCGCGGCATCCCGCAACTCGGTAATCACGCCGGATACCGGATGCGACAAGGGCCAGAGGCCGGCATCCCGCTCTGCGCCCTGGTCATGAACGGCGAACATCGCCGTAGTGCATTCGGTCGGCCCATAGGCGTTGAATAATCGGGAGCCTTGCGGAAAAACGCTGTTGAACAGGTCGAGGTCGCCTGCGTAGATTTTTTCCCCGCCGATGACGATCCGTTTCGATTTCTGATAAGCGCCGAGCCCGGCGCGATGGAACTGGCGGAAATAAGGCGCCGTCATGTGCAGGACATCGATATTGTGCAAGGCAACGAAGTCCGCCACTGTCTCCATGGTGGAAAACCTGGGATTGACCGTGCACAGTACCCCATCATGAAACAGGGCGGAGAAGACATCCATAAGCCCTGCATCCCAGGCCGCCGAGGCAAGTTGCAGTAGTTTTTCCCCGGGCTTAAGTTGCACATAGGCCGCATAGTTGGCGATATGCTGGCGCAAGGCCGGCATTGTCTGCAAAATGGCCTTCGGCGCCCCGGTCGTGCCGCTGGTCAGGATGACATAATCAGCGCAACGGATCGGAAGCGCGATCGTTTTCCCTTGGTCGGAGATTCGAGGAGTATCCGGATTATTCGCCCACGGGGAAGCGGTAATAACGCAGGCCTTAGGCAGCCAGTCGCGCAGGTGCTTGATGGGCGCATCATCGCCAAGGTTGACCATGCAGTCAATTTTCAGCGCCGTCATCACCGGCTGCAACGGGTCCATCTGCATCTCGGGATCGACGAAGACCACACGCCGCGCGATCCCCATCACGGCAATCAAGGCGGCGTAGGCATCGGCGCCATGAGATGCGCGCAGAGCGACTCTCTTCCCTTCCATACCCGCCGCAGTCAGGTCGCGCGTGAGTGCGTAAACCCGGCGCTCCAGTTCACGCCAACGCCACTCTCCCGCTAGATCGACAGCGGCAAGATCATCCGGGTTACGGCGCAGTAGGCAATGATCAACCATCTCGGCATCCTCGTCATTTAGCGGCTCGGGCATGACGCCAGCGCATCGTCCAGAGCGCCGAAAAACTCATCCATATGCGACTCGACGAACGAGAGTGGCGGGGTAATCTTGACCGTGGCGCCATTGATGCCGCCGGTTCGCACGATAACCCCGTTCTTTAAAAGCCCGTCACCCACTTCAGCGGCCAGCGGCACCATCGCGGCGGAATCGGAGCCGGGTATCGCAACATCGAATGCCAGCATCAGTCCGGCGCCGCGAATGCCGCTGATGCGGCCGTCGCGGCTCGCCAGAGCTCGCAACCGCTCGACAAAACGCTCTCCGCTTCGCGCCGCACGCTCTGCGATATTGTCCCGCTTCTGCACCTCTAAAACCGCATTTGCCACCGCACACGCCAGCGGCATAAAAGTAAAGGTGGATGAATGTTGGCTGAAACCTAATACATCGATGATGTCAGGCGAGCCGGCCACCGCGGAAATCGGCATCCCATTGCCGAGGGACTTGCCGAGCACGATCAGGTCGGGGCATACCTGCTGCGATGCGACAAAAGGCCGGCCGGTACGGCCGAACCCGGTATAAATCTCGTCAAAAATGCTCAGCACGCCGAACTCGGCACAGGCCGAAACCATTTCACCCAGCATGGATGAAGGAATGACATGAATGCCTTCCGCAGCCTGAATCGGCTCGATAATGGCCGCTGCCGGCAACTGGTTTTGATTCTTGGCATCCTGCAAAAACTGCCGGAAAGCCAGACCCCATGCCTGACTATCGGCATGGGATTTTCCATCAGGTTTGAATAAAGAGAAGCAAGGATTGTCCCTGAGGCCTATGGCCAGCAGGTCCCGGAATTTTCCATTGGACGTGACGGAGAGCGCTCCCTGTGTCTTGCCGTGAAACGAGTTCGCAAAATAGAGAATCGATTCCCGACCCGTCTTCCTGCGAGCGATCTTCACCGCCACTTCAACCGCTTCGGCGCCAGTCACCGCCCCCATGATGGAGGCTTCGGGAAACGGTAGAAAATGCGCCAGCCTGGCGATCATCTCGTGTCGGAAAGGATTGTCGATGTTCCAGCCTGTGTGGATCAGTTTTTCGGCTTGAGACGTTAGCGTTGCAACGATGTCTGGGTGCTGGTGCCCTAAATTGACGGCGCCGCTGCCGCCTGTCATATCTAGAAAGGATTGGCCGCGGTCATCAAATAAGTGACAATCAAGCCCCCTGACGATGACAGGTGCGCCAGCTTGATGGCGCGACACGGATATGGATAATGCCTCTTGATAGGAACCGATTTCATTTTCCGGAAAAACATTCAGCATCTGATACCTCCTGCTCCAGCAAATAAATGCCCACAGAGCCTAAGGACGACCTTGAAAGCGGGACATTCGTCCCATCCGTTCGCTAGCTTTAGCGCAAAAATCACCCTAACATATAAAATTACCTTAATACATTAGAATTATTAAAATATTAAGTAATGTAAATATACTTCAAATTATTTAACTATCTCGGCCCCCTGAAAGGCTTCAAAAACGTGAGCGAAGTCGAAAAGATGGGTACGCGTGCAACTCTATACTTCATGCTGATTTAAGCAAAGATGCCCATAGGGCGGAGTGGGGACTTTGGAAAGCGTTTTCAGAGGCCGCCAGGAAGCATGCCGGTGAAGAATCTGTGGACATTTTGATCGATTGCGCCGGCATAGCACCGCTTGCCACATTGGAAGCGACCACCGAGGCCCTCTTTAACGAAGTCCTGTCTATCAACCTGGCTTCGATCCTCTTTCTGACCCAGGCTGCCTCGCCTCACATTCGGGAAAGCGGGCGGATAATCAACTTTTCGTCGGCGCTAACGCGTATCGCTGCTCCTACTAGGCGTTTATGCCGCGTCGTAGGGGCAATCAATGCATTGACCCTAACTCAGTCGTTGCGGCATTTTTGTTTACAGACGCTGAAAAATTTTAAGATCTCATATTCGCAATAGCGCCAGAGAAAATAAAAGCAATAAGGGCCACTTAATAGGCCCTTAACAACAAGATATTTATCAGGAAATAAAATTTGCACCTTGCTTTAATACCACATCACAGGCTTTGGTTTTAACCTTTTCGGCCAGCGGCGTATTCCCGATGCTATTCAGGTTCAACTGTTTTCCGTCGCTGGTATTCAGAAGACCAGCCAACCCTTGCGTATAGTCGGTCTGTTGTTGTTTCTCCTGCTGGGAAGAAAGACCAAGCTTATCCAGCAATTGTGTTTTAACGTTTTCTGTATTGGTTGCTGAAACCAGTTTTTGTTCCACGCAGTATTGCAGAATCCCAGCAGCGTTGTTCATATTGCCGGCACTCAGCGTCTGATTGCCGCCGTTGAGCAGCCCTGCCAGTCCACTCTGACTTGCGGATGAAGAATTATTCTGACCTAATTGACCAATCGCACTGGAAAGCGAATCCTGCAAACTTGCTGCCTGAACGTAGCCTGCCATCATAAAAATTGTCAAACCAACGGTACTCGCTACGCCTCTGATTGATTTCATTACTCTTTTACTCTCTATTTGACCGATATACGGAAAAAATACAGCGTTGTATGTTACATAAAAAGCAGAAAGCTCTGCATTTTGCATATGAATATAAAGAAAAAAGAGTGTTGTCCATCCATTCAGCTTTAATTGGCTGGAGCGTCCGTCCATGGCGATCCAACAGGGGAGGATTTATCCTCACCGGTTTTGGTAACTCCCGGTCTGCAAACCCCGTCTGGATCGCCACCATCAGACAGACCTGTGCAGTATCGATATGTCCGAACCAACATATGATTAGCACCCCGCGGACATTATCACCGCCCTGAAAAAGAAGGGCATCAATCTTGACAAGCAGCGCCATAATGGAAGAACGCCCTTCTAATGCCGCATGCCCGCTATAGCCTGCCAGGCAAGCCGCCGCTCACTGCGCGGATCGCTTTTTTCTCTATCAACAGCGTCGAAAATCCTGCTGCGCCGCGTAACCTCGTTGTATGCACCCCAACCGACCGGCAGTTCGTTGTACACACGGCACCCCGTGGTTTATCCGCACTGTAGAGGCCGAGCTGACTCAGGCCGCAATAAAATTACCCGTTATTTTTTTGCCACGGGTGAACACCTTGAAAAAAATTATGGTATGGTACGTTGCCGTACCGTAATAGATGTAAGGGTTATGTTTGATTATGATGGATATTGAAACAACACGCCCTGGTTCGCCGGGAAAAGCGCTGCGGGCCAAAGGAGCGGAACGGCTTAAAAAACTCACCAGCTCGGCAACCGAGCTATTTCTTGAACATGGTTATGAAGCGGCTTCCATGGATAGGCTTATCCAGCAGGTAGGCGGATCGCGGCGTAATATTTACGAGCGATTTGGCGGTAAAGAGGGACTTTTTACTGTGGTCGTCGCTGAAGAGTGCAAGAGACTGGCCGCCCCTCTTGAGTCGCTGGTTCTGTCTGATACCTGTATCAGGCAAACGTTGGAGAAATTCGGCCAGGAGCTTCTTCGCATTATTAAACAACCCCGCACGCTCGAATTACACCGCCTTATGATTGCCGAAGGTAAACGTTTTCCACATCTGTCGCGCGCGATCTGGCTCGCGGGCCATCAAAATGCCAAATCGATACTTGAGACCTGGATTCAGCGCCAGCAGGCTCAAGGCGCATTGCGGGAGGACCTTGATGCCTCGGCCCTGTCGTATGCATTTATCAATATGGTTACCGCAGCGACACAGATGCAGATGCTAACCGGCGGAGCGGAAACCACCGAGGAACAGGACCGCAACACGGTCGCCATAAGCGTCACCCTCTTTCTGGCTGCAACAACCAAGGATACAGACAATGAGTAAGATTAGCGCAAAGCAGTGGCTTGCTTATGCATTAGTCGCGTTTTTCGTGGTCGGCGGAATAGGCAACATCATCGCGCCCCAACCTATCGCGGATGATTACGCCAGATGGGGCTATCCCCATTGGTTTCACCTGGTGACGGGCTTTTTCGAGTTGGTCGCGGCCATTCTTATAGTAAGAAAAGCCAGCCGACTGGTTGGAAGCATTATTGCCATCGGCATCATGTTTTCAGCCGCCGCCACCGTTATTTACCACGGTGAATATACACATGCGATTGCCCCATTGATCGTTCTCACCTTATTGATTCTGTCCGTTTATCTTCACAGGAAGTGACGGACCCGCGGATCATCAGCATGTACTGACTGTTTGCCACCTAAAAAATCAGATGGAGATATCATGAGTAATACTCAGCCGATTGCGCTCGTTAGCGGCGCGACCAGAGGTATTGGTAAAGCAATAGCGCAGGGACTCGCTCAACGGGGAGTCAAAGTCCTGTTGGGCGCACGGAACTTACAGGCGGGACGTGAGGTTGCCGAGAGCATCGGTACGCAGAATGTTTCCATAGAGGCTGTTGAACTGGACACAACCAATCAGGCGACCATCGATAATCTGGCCGCGCTGATTCGGCAAAAATACGGCCGTCTGGATATTCTGATCAACAACGCCGGCATCAGTATGGATTTCTCCCCTGAACCACCCATTCGGGAGAAACTGTCGCGCACGCTTGAAACCAACGTGGTGGGCACCGCCGCATTGACGGACGCGATGATCCCGCTGCTGGAAAAGTCCGGGCAGGCGCGAATTGTCAACGTCTCCTCGATTCTGGCTTCTTTTACCAAACGTAGCCAGGCCGACTGGATTTATGCCGACGTTTACATGCCGACCTATCAGGCATCGAAAGCGGCGCTGAACGCCTTGACCCTCAGCTATGCCAGACAGCTGGCCGATCGCCATATCAAGGTAAACGCGATCTGCCCCGGTTTGACCGCGACCGACGCAACCCATCATTACGGCGATAGAACCCCTGAGGAAGCGGCGCAAGTCGCGATCAGGTTCGCGTTGCTGGACGATAGCGGACCGACCGGTACTTTCGCCAACGACGAAGGCGCCCTTGAATGGTAATGATTAAGTAGTTTGGAGAAACCGGCGCTTTAGCGGCGCATACCGCGTCGCTAAAGCGGAAAAAGCCTCTCCACGATAAAGTCAACGAATACCCGAATCTTGGGCGATAAGTGACGGCCCGACGGCCAAAGCACATGAAAAATCATCTCCTGCCGGTTGTAGTCGTCCAATACCGTTATCAGATTGCCTTGCCGCAGCTGCGAGCGCACCGCGATTTCCGGCACACAGGCGATGCCCAGCCCCTGCTCCGCGAAACAGACCTGCGGGTCTAAGCTATTGGTCACCATGCTGGCGGGCAGTTCGATGGCGGGCATACCGTCGGGACGCGACAATGGCCAGACATCCAGTTTGCCCGTACTGGGAAATCGATAGATCAGGCAGGCATGGTTTGCCAAATCTTCCGGCGTAAGCGGAATACCCGCCTTGTCGAAGTAGGCGGGCGCGCCCACGATCGTCCGGCGGCAAGCCCCCAGGCGGCGCGCGGTAAGCCGGGAATCGCTGGGCGTTCCGGTGCGGACGACGGTTACGATCCCTCGCGGCGGCAAGCATTATCGTCTTTGCCTGCGCGGCCTTGCTGCTTGGCGTTTGGGGTCGTCTGCCGCAGATGGTCTATCCCTCCGTGCTAATCTGGGGCCTCGCCTTCGGCGGCTTCGCCACCCTCACTCAGACGGCCTTGTCCCGCTTCGCCGGCGAATCGGTTGATGTGGCGCAATCCATGTACGTCACGGGCTGGAATATGGCCGTCGCCGCCGGCGGCGTTGCCGGAGGCATCTTGCTTGAACGGACCGGCTCTGCGTCCTTCGCGTGGGTTGTCATCGTCATTCTCGCGGCCGCTCTGCTGAGTACGGTGTTCGCCATGAACCGGGCGTTGTCGGGCAAGCGTTGACGTTTACTATCTGATACCGCCCCTGAATAAGTGCGGCGGTATTTCAATGATCGGGGAATATCCCTGCGTCACTTGGCGGGACGCTTCGATGATGCGCGCCGTGGGCCGTGTTCAACATCATCCCCTTCCCTACTTCGCTAGGTTGTCAATCACGAGCGAATGGATTCCTGATGATGAGGCCGTCTTCCAGGATTTGGCCGTGGTTCATGTCTTCGCTATACAAAATCTGGCACCCTGCCGTCTCGGCCGCTGCGACAATACAGGCATCATAAAACGAGAGCTGGTAACGTTCCGCAAGGTGGCGAGCGCGGTCATGCACCTCCATCGTCAATGGCACCACATCGCAGAAGCCGCGAACCAGCTCCAGAAAATTTCCGATATCTTCCCAGCTCATCGCCAACTTGCGACGGCATACGCTGGTCACCTCGTTGAGCACCTGAACACCGATCACCGGGTTGCTCTTCAACAATGCCTCCGCCCTGTCGGCTTTGACAGGATCCGCAGACAACAGGTACAGCACGACGTTACTGTCCAGGAACGGCCGTGATTTAGCCACGCCCGCTGGCCTCATCCCTGCTGAACTTGAAATCGGCCGGCAGCTTGCCGCGATAGCCGCGTAGCCGCTCCAGCAGCGCATCAGCGCCGGGCTTCTTGCGGACCGCAAACGTACGCGGGTCGTCCACCACGATCTCGATGTCATCGCCCTCACGCAGTTCCAAGGCCTCAACCAAAGCGGCCGGCAGCCGTATCGCCAGACTGTTGCCCCACTTTGAAACCTGCATAAATCGCTCCTGAAAAATATACATTTAAAAAATGTATATCCAGAGTTGAAGAATTGCAAGCCCCCCCACGGTTTCAACATTTATAGCGGTAAATGAAAACCCTGGTATCGACTCCAATTGTGCAATGGTTGTTTATATTAAATAGAAACCGAACAATTGGCCTATTTCCCCCAGTCTTGCAGCGTCAGCCCCGGCACGCGGATAAACCCCCGCACATTATTAGTCACCAGCACCGCGCCGGTCGCGATGGCGTGACCGGCAATGGCCGCGTCGTTGCCGCCGATCGGCGTACCGGCCGCGGCCAGCGCTATTTTGATCTCTGTGGCGGCGTCCACCGCGGCCCGATCCCAGGGCAGCATGGCATCAAGACGCTGACAAAAGGCCTCGACCAGCCCGCCGTGGCGCGGGGAGGCCTTTTTCCCAACGGCGCCAAAACGCATCTCGGCATAGGTGATGGCTGACACCACAATGCGATTTTTGTCCAGCACGCACTGTTGCAACCGGTTGATCACTGCCAGCGGCTGTTCGCGTATAATGAAGGAGCAGATATTGGTATCGAGCATATATAGCTGGCTCATAGTTCAAAGCGCCCGTCTTCCACGATGTCCGGGCGATCTTTCATAAAGTCGGCATCCGCTTTTTCTTCGCTCAGGAACGAGTTCCAACTGGGTTTCACCGGGCGTAGCACCAGGGTGTCGCCATCGCGAAAAATTTCCAGTTCGGTGACGCCGTCAAAATCCAGATCGCGGGGCAAACGGATAGCCCGGTTATTGCCGTTTTTAAATACTGATACAATTCGCATGGTTATACTCCTCGCGCCAAACCGGTCCTATGGAATAAACATATGGCTTACCTTATAGAGAGATCCAGTATAGGCATATGTTAGGCATATGCAAAGGATAGCATATGGCACACATTATTTCCCCGCAGGCTAACTAAAATGAGCGCTGTAAGTAGGGCTTCCCACCAAATTGGCGCTGCCGGCCGATACGACGGGCGGCGTCGATCAGGGCGGCGACGGCGGGCGTTTCCTCACGCGCAAACGCATAGAAGCGCGCCGCGGGCAGCGCCGGCCATTGTTCGTCCGGCCCCAATTCCCGCAGGCCCTCACGTAGCTGGCTGCGGGCGATAACGGTGACGGCAAAGCCCGACAAGGCGGCCGACAGACAGCCCGCCATGCTGCCGCTCTCGAACACGATGCGCCATGGCCGTTCCATCTTGCCCAGCGCGGCGATGGCGGATTCCCGGTAGATGCACGGCTCGGGAAACAGCGCCAGCGACAGCGTCGCTGCGCTCTCCGGCGTCTGGTCGGCGGCGTAGGCCCAGACCAGCGGCTCTTCCCACAGCAGTTCGCCTATTCCGTCCACGCGGCTGCACTGTTTGCCGAAGACCAGATCGATGCGGCCGTGTTCCTGCTGGCGCAGCAGATCGGCGGTGATGCCGACCTTAAGCTCAATGGCCGCCTGCGGGTGGCTAACGCGAAAGCGCTGTAGCGCCTGGGGCAGCCAGGCGGCGGCAAAGTCTTCCGACGCGCCGACCCGCAGGCGTCCACGCAGCGGCGCGCCGCGCAGTTTCGCCCTGGCCTCGCGTTCCAGATCCAGGATATTGCGGCCGTAGGTGCACAAGGTTTCGCCGGCCGGGGTCAATTCCAGACGGCGGGTGGTGCGCGCCAGCAGGGTCGACCCCGTCATCTGTTCCAGGCGCTTGATATGTCCGCTGACCGCCGACGGCGTCAGCGCCAGCCGTTCGGCCGCCGCGGCAAAGCTCCCGCTGTTCACCACTTCGAGGAAGGTGCGCAGCAGCACTATATCCAGCGGCTGGCCGTCGGCGGCGGGTAAGGTTTCCATGGCGGCTCCATTCAACGCAAAAAATCATCAATTGAACAACATTATTCGTTAATTACGATGAATAATCCAGCCAGACTCAAGGGGACAAAGCAAACCACAGGAGACGACGCTATGCCAACTCAACAGATCGCCACCACCTCCCGGCTCGATATTGCCTATCTGGAACTGAACCCGCACGGTGAACGGTCGGCAGTGCTGTTGCACGGCTGGCCGGATAGCCCTGCCAGTTGGAAGACGGTGGCGCCGATGCTGGCCGACGCGGGTTACCGCGTGCTGGCCCCCGCGCTGCGCGGATTCGCGCCTACGCGTTTCAGAGACGCGGCGACGCCGCGCAGCGGGCAGCTGTCGGCGCTGGGCCGCGACCTGCTGGAATTTATCGACGTGCTGGGACTGACGCGCCCGCTGCTGGTCGGCCATGACTGGGGCGCGCGGGCCGCCGCCAACGCCTGCGGTCTGCGCGACGGCGTCGCTTCGCATCTGGTGATGCTGTCCGTCGGCTACGGCACCAACGATCCGAATCAGACGATCAGCCTTCAGCAAGCGCGCAACTACTGGTATCACTGGCTGATGGCCACCCCGCGCGGCGCGCGCGTGGTACAGGAGGAACGCGAAGCCTTTGCGCGCCAGATGTGGGATACCTGGGCGCCGGCGGGCTGGTACGCAGACGCCGACTTCGACGAGGCCGCGCAGGCGTTTCAGGGCGACGACTGGGCCGAGGTCGTGCTGCATTCGTATCGCCACCGCTGGGGTTTTGTCGCAGGGGATCGGGCCTATGATCAGGACGAGGCCCGCCTGAATCCGGCTCCCGTGCTGTCGGTGCCGACCCTGGTGCTGCACGGCGGGGCCGATACCTGTAACCATCCCGATAGCTCGCTCGGCCGCGAGCATTTTTTTCAAGGCAGATACCAGCGACAGGTATTGGAAGGGATCGGACACTTTCCGCAGCGCGAAGCCCCGCAGCAGGTCAGCCGGGCTATCCTGCAATTTTGTCAGGCAGGGTAAGGCGCGCCCGGCCTATCAGTAAGCGTGCAGCAGCGCGTGACGAAACGACAGGATATGGGCTTCCACCGCGGCCTCCGCGGCGGCGGCGTCCTGCTGCGCCAGGGCGTCTATCACGGCGCGATGCTCCTCCACCACCTCCTGGCGGTGTTCTTCCCTGGATAGCGTGCTGGCCCAAAAGCGCTGCGAACGGGCGTGCAGCACGCTGAGGATATCGCTCAGCGTGCTGTTGCCGGCGATCTGCGCCAGCATCTGATGGAATAGATGATCCAGCGTCATCATCAATATCCGGTCGCGGGACTGACTGGCCTCGGCAATCTGCTGATTCAGATCGAGCAGTTCGGCGATATGCGCCTGCGTCACGCGCTGGCAGGCCAGCCGTATGCACAGCCGTTCATTGGTGAGGCGCACGTCGATCAGCTCCAGCGCATCGTTAATGGACAGCGGAGACACCATCACGCCCTTACGCGGGATCACCTGGAGTAACCCCTCGTTCGCCAGACGATGGATAGCCTGGTTGACCGGCGTCCTGCCCATATCCAGGTCATTCATCACCTGCGCGGTATTCAAATACTCTCCGGGCTTGTAATTTAACGTCACCAGCGACTGTTTAAATCGCCGGTAGGCCAGTTCGTTCTGCGACAGTCCGCTCTCCTCCACCGTCGGCAATACCTGATGCCGCTCCTCCACGCTCTTCACCTATAGCTCCTGCAACGAAAAAGTCTTTAGACACATAGTACACAAAACATGGCACGAAAATCGCTTAATACCGTAATGAAAGTCGTGTGAAATTTCACAATAATTTTAGCTGGAGCGGGGATTTTATGAAACTGGCCTTTAACTTAGCGGAGAAAAGCGGCGCTACGGCGCTGGAGGTTGATATCGATCGTCTGGTGATCGCCGGCTGGACCGGGCGCGATCGTCAGGCGGTTTTGCACCATATTCGGGAGTTGGAAGCGATCGGCGTGCCTCAGCCTAGTGCAATTCCGCTGTTCTATCGCGTGGCGGCGAATCAGCTCACGCAATCCCCGGTGGTTGAAGTGATCGGCGACGCCAGTTCCGGCGAGGCCGAACCGTTAATCTTCTCCCACGGCGGCGAGCTCTATGTTTCGCTGGCGTCGGATCATACCGATCGTCGGCTGGAAGCGCACAGCGTCGCGCTGTCGAAACAGCTGTGCGTCAAGCCGGTGGCGCGGGACGCCTGGCCGCTGCGCGAAGTCATCGAGCACTGGGACAGCCTGATTCTGCGCTCGTGGATCAAGGAGGACGGCGACTTCCGTCTCTATCAGGAGGGTACGCTGGCCGGCCTGCAACCGCCGATGACGCTGCTGCAACGCTATCTGGCGACGGACGCGCCCACCGCGGCGCAGGCTGACGGTCTGGCCATGACCTGCGGCACCATGGCGGCGATTGGCGGCATACGTCCGGCGGCGGAATTCCGCATGGCGCTGGTGGACGAACGTCTGAGCCGCACCCTCAGCCATAGCTATCGCAGCATTGAACTGCCGGTGGTGGCGTGATGGAAAAACTCACTTTACGACAGGCCGCCGCCGGGCTGGCGACGGGCGCGTTCACCAGCGTTGAGCTGACCGAGTCCGCGCTGGCGCGCATCGCCGACCCACAGGGCGAAGGGGCGCGCGCCTTTACCCAGCTATACGCCGATACGGCCAGACAACAGGCGCAGGCGGCCGACCAGCGGCGCGCGGCAGGGCATCCGCTCTCGGCGCTGGACGGCGTGCCGGTCTCCATCAAAGACCTGTTCGACGTCGCCGGCGAACCGACCGCCGCCGGTTCCCGAGTACTTGCGGCGGCGCCGGCCGCCGCAAGCCACTCCGCCGTGGTCTCTCGGCTCTTGCAGGCCGGCGTCGTGGTAGTGGGCAAGACCAATATGACCGAATTCGCCTATTCCGGCCTGGGGATCAATCCGCACTACGGCACGCCAGCCAATCCGTGGGATCGCGACGCGCGGCGGATTCCGGGCGGCTCGTCTTCCGGCGCCGCGGTGGCGGTGGCGGACGGCATGTGTTTCGGCGCGGTCGGCAGCGATACCGGCGGCTCGGTGCGCATTCCGGCGGCATTCTGCGGCCTGACCGGCTATAAGCCCACCGCCCGCCGCATTGATGACGCGGGGCTGCTGCCGCTGTCGCCGTCGCTGGACTCCATCGGCGTTATTGCGCACGGCGTCGCCGACTGTATCGCGCTGGACGGGCTAATCGCCGCGCAATCGCTGACGCCGCAGGCAAGACCGTTGGCGCAGGCGCGCTTTGGCGTGCCGCAAACGCTGGTGCTGGATGGACTGGACGACGCGGTCGCCGCGGCCTTCGATCTGACTCTGCGGCGTCTGGCGCAGGCGGGAGCGCGAATTGAAGCCGTGCCCTGCGCGGCGTTCGCCGAACTGGCCGCCATCAACGCCGCCGGCGGCTTCACCGCGCTGGAGTCATGGCGCTGGCATCAGTCGTTGATCGCCGGCCATGCGGACGAGTACGACCCGCGGGTGCTGTCGCGTATTCGTCGCGGCGCCGCGCTGGGAGAAAGCGATCGGCTGCTGCTAGCGCAGCAGCGCGCCGACTGGCAGCGACGCGTGAGCGCCGAAGTTCAGGACTACGATGCGCTGCTGATGCCCACCGTCCCCTTTATCGCCCCGACCATCGCCGAACTGGAGGCGGATGACGACGCCTATTTCCGCATCAACGGCGCGGCGCTGCGCAATCCTTCGGTAATCAATTTCCTGGACGGCTGCGCCCTTTCGCTGCCGTGTCAGCCGCCGGGCGATGCCCCGGTCGGGCTGATGGCGGCGGGATTGCCGCTGCATGACGACGCGTTGCTGGGGTGGGCGCTGTCGATTGAGCGTTGCCTTGCCGACGCCTAATTTTCCGGCGGCATCGCCGTCTTATTTGAGTTAACAGGAGAATATCCATGGCTATTTCCCCTTCCCCCAATGGAATGCTGCTGGTCGCCACCGATGTCGCCGCGCAGGATGAGGCGGATTTCAATCGATGGTACGATCGCGAGCATGTGGAAGAACGAGTACGCATCCCCGGTTTCCTCAGCGGCACGCGCTATCAGGCGTCGCAGGGCGGCCGCAAATATCTTGGCCTGTATAAAACCCTTTCCCTGGAGTGCTTTACCTCGTCGGCCTATCAGGCCGCCTTTACCCGCCAGACCGCCTGGTCGGAAACCAATCTGCGCCGCATGCGCGATCCGATGCGCCGGGTCTGCGCGGTGCAAGCCGTGACCGGACAAGGCACCGGCAGCCAGCTCAGCATACTGGCGCTCGAACCGGCGCCGGATAGCGCGCTGATCGATAGCGTTCTGCGTCTGGGGGAAACGCTGTCGGCCGAAGCGGGATTTGTCGCCAGCAGCCTGCTGTTGCCGGACGCCGCGCTGAGCACGCCGCTGCCCAACGAGTCCCGCGATTCACGCCCCATGCTGCCGCTGCTGTTGGTGGAAAGCAGCGGCCCCGCCGCCGGCGCGCATCTGAGCGCCCTGGCGAGCCGCGCATTGAACCTATCTGCCGATAACTTTCTGCACTACGCCTTCAATTGGCAACTTACCGCACAGGAGCTGAAATGATGAATACCGCTACCACCGAAACGGCGCCAGGGGCGTCGCCGCAGGAACAGACCGCCGCAACGCCGAATACCGGTAAGCTGGCCGCGGCCAGCTCCATCGGCACCGCGCTGGAATGGTATGACTTTACCGTTTACAACATTATGGCGGCGCTGATTTTCAATCATGTGTTTTTCCCGTCGTTCGACCCGCTGGTGGGCACCATTCTGGCGTTTTCCACCTATGCCGTCGGCTATGTTTCGCGGCCGATCGGCGGCATCGTCTTCGGCCACCTGGGCGACGTGCTGGGACGGCGTTTTGTGCTGGTCGCCACGCTGATCATCATGGGGGTGACCACGGCGCTGATGGGGATACTGCCCGGCTACGCCACCTGGGGGATCTGGAGCCCGCTGCTGCTGGTCACGCTGCGCTTTGTGCAAGGCATCGCGCTGGGAGGAGAATGGGCCGGCGCCGTCCTGCTGTCGATGGAGCACGGCAAGCCGCATCAGCGCGGGCGCAACGCCTCGTTCGCCCAGGTCGGGCCGTCCTGCGGCACGCTGATCGGCACCGGTATTATCACCCTGGTTACGCTGTCGATGTCGGCGGACAGTTTCCAACTGTGGGGCTGGCGCATTCCCTTTCTGCTGAGCCTGGTGCTGGTCATTTTCGGCCTGTGGCTGCGCCGCGGCGTCGGCGAGACGCCCGCCTTCCTCAAGCTGGAAAAAAACAAGGACATTACCCAGGCGCCGATCCGCGAGGTGTTCAGTCAATATCCGCGCTCACTGCTGATCGCCGGCGGGGCGCGCATCGGTTCCGACGTGCTGTACGCGCTGGTGGTGGTCTTTACCCTGACCTACGTGACGACGGTGCTGCACCTGCCGCGGCCGCTGGCGCTGACGGCCACCATGCTGGGAGCCTGCGGCAACGCCATCGCCGTGCCGCTGTTCGGTATGCTTTCCGACCGCTTCGGGCGTCGCCCGGTGTATATGGGCGGCGCGCTGGCGGCGGTGATCTGGGCGTTTGTCTTCTTCGTACTGCTGGACAGCGCGCAGCCGGTGCAGATCTGCATCGCGGTGGTGGTCGGGCTGCTGATTCACGCGGCGATGTACGGGCCGCAGGCGGCGTTCGTCACCGAGCAGTTTCCTACCCACGTACGCTACGCGGGGTCGTCGCTGGCCTATACGCTGGCGGGGATCGTCGGAGGCGGTTTCGCGCCGTTGATCATCACGTCGCTGTTCAGCGCTTACGGCGGTACGCTGGCGATCTCCCTGTATGTGTCGCTGGCGCTGTTTATCACCCTCTGGGCGGTGTGGGCCGCCAGGGAAACGGCGCATAAGCCGCTGTAGTCCGGCAACGAAAGCGGGCAAGGAGCGGAATTCAGTTATTCCCCAGCCGGGCTGGGGAATCCTGTGTTGATATAAGGGAAGGCGATCACTTTTTATGGTCGGCGATATGCCTGGCGGCAAGCCGGCCGGAGGTCAGCGCAAAACTGCTGGCGGAACCTTCGGCCAGCAGGTCATAGGTACTGTCGTAGAGACCGCCGATGTCCTGTCCGGTTACATACAGGCCGTTGATGGGGTCGCCGTTATCGTCAAGCGCCTGCATATGAGTATTCACCTTAACGCCGCCAAGGGTGAGGAAAAACGCCCTTAACCCTTTCAAAGCATAATAGGGGCCGTGCCGCGTATCGAATCTGACAAGGTGTTCGGGCTTGCGGCTAAAGTCCGGGTCATATTTATTATCGGAATACTGGTTAACTTTATTTATCGTTTCTTTTAATTTGGCCGGATCGACCTTTATTTTTTCCGCCAATGCTTCAATGGAGTCGGCCTTGAACGCATAGCCGGTTTTTAATCCCTTGGCGATGCCCTCATCCAAAGCAGTCATTTTTTGCCCCGGAACGACGATGGCGTTAAAAGGCGTGAGCGGCCCGCTATCAATCATCCGCTGTTTCATTTTTTCATCGAAAACGGAATACATAAGGCCATCGTTGGCGGTTAACGCATTGTAGACATCGCTGAAATTGGAGCCTGCCGATTCATTATAAAAACGTTCGCCATGCTTATTGACCCAAAGAAATGGCTGACTCAATGCGGCGCGCGCCTGCTTCATATGGTCGGGGCCCATAAATTGGTAAATGGCGGGTTCATCATCCAGATAAGGACTATTTCCGGCCAATGTTCCCATACCGGCCAGCGCCGCTTTCGCGCTGAGAGCCATATTGATGCCGTCTCCGGCGCGTCCGTCGACCTCCGGCCCTCTGTACATCACTTTTTCCATTCCCCGGGTATTAATATCCGGAACATATTTAGCCAGCATCTCTTTATTGCTGGCAAATCCGCCGGTGGAAAGAACGACATTGCCGGCGTTAAAGATTATCGTTTCCCCGGCGGAATTTTTAGCGGCGACGCCTTTGATACCGCCCTGTTCGTCAAACAAGAGTTTTTGCGCCGGGGTTTCGGTAAATATCTCCCCGCCCTTCTGTTTAAAAGTAGTCGCTAATACCTTGATGGCGGCGGAGCCAGAGCCTTGATAAATATGCCATGTATAAAGCGATTTTTCCGCAGGAAAGGTTGTCTTGATCCCTTTAAACTTAACGCCGATATCTTCAAGCCAGTCAATGGTTTCGCCAGAATGATTAAGCAGCGTGCGAATAACCGGGGCATTGACGCGCCAGTGATGGAACTCCATGACGCGTTCAAAAACTTTCTCCGGCGTAATATTGATTCCTTCTTTCTTTTGAATTCGCGTGCCTATTCCCAGCGATCCCTCAGGATAGTTTCCCGCCCCGCCGATGATGGCCATCTTCTCCAGAACGATGGTTTTGACGCCGTTTTCCTGAGCGGTTACCGCCGCGGCAAGACCGCTGAGTCCGCCGCCGACGATGACGACATCGGCGTCGATTACCTGTTCGGCGATACTTAGCGGAGACAATAAACATAAACCGATACACCATGCGCTGTATTTGGCTGTTTTTTTCATAATATGGTCGCCTCTATGGTTATAAATAACTTATTGGCGCTATGGTTATAATTGACTTATTAAATAATAAATGTGATAGATGAGTCATATAATTTAAATCAACCAAATAGTCCAGAAGCGAGCAATAAATATAAAATAAAAAAACTTCAATCATTACGCCAATAAACAAGTTAGTTTAATTAATCTTATAAAGAAGAATAATATTATATTTTCCGCCGTCGCGGTTATGTAGCGTTATTGTTGCTTAATTGTTCTCATAGCTAAAAAATTTGCCGCGGCTTCCATATGATAATGATAATAATTAATCTTAAAAAAGATAGCTGATACACTGAGCGGACAAAAAACCATCTATCCTGAGGGAGAAGAACGATGTCCACACCCAACGAAGCCCCCAAGACGACGTACCGCCCGGCGCCCCCGCGGCTGGTGCAGGTTAAAGAGATTAACGACATTACCCCCGGTCTGCGCCGTATTACCTTCAGCGGCGAGAATCTGCACGACTACCCGCCGGAGTGCGAAGGCTGGCATCTGAAAATTCTGTTGCCCCGCGAGGGAGAGCTGAAGCCCGCATTACCCACCCTCACCCCGCAGGGGCCGCAGTGGCGGGAGAATGAGGTGCCGCCGTTTATCAGAACCTACTCGGTGCGCGCCATCCGCCTGGCGCAACGCGAACTGGATATTGAATTCGCCATGCACGACGGCGCCGCAGGTCCGGCGTTGAATTTCGCCCGGCAGGCGCGGCCCGGCGACTGGATAGGCATCTCCAATCCCGGCGGCCCCGACCCGATGCTGCCGGAAGCGAAGCACTATTTTATGGCCGGCGATCCCACCTCGCTGCCGGCGATCGCCGCCCTGCTGGAGAAACTGGCGCCCGAGGCGCAGGGCAAAGTCGTTATTCGCGTGGATAACGAAAACGATACGCTGGATCTGCGCAAACCGGAGGGCGTGGAGGTCGTCTGGCTGGCGGGGGATATTTCCCTGACGGACAGGCTGGTGGATACCTTTACCTCCTGGGCGTTACCCGCTCAGGACGTCACTTTCTGGATTGGCGGCGAAGACCGGATAATCAAAGCGCTGCGTCGTTATATCCGCCGGGAAAAGGGCTACGACCGTCAGCGGATCTACGCCATTCCCTACTGGCGCCACGGCTATGATGAAGAGCGTTATCACGATTTGCGGCATGAGATTATGGATAGTCAGGAGTAAGCCCCAAAGGCGCCCCCCCAGCGGGGCGCTAGAGATTACTGATAAACCCGCTCTGACATAGTCATTCCCGAGGTAAAATACACCCGGTCATCCCCACGACAGTAGGCGGTTTTGATAAATCGTCTTAGATAACAGGATGTGGTTTTTAAAAGATTTTCCTTCGCGTAAAAAATCGCGCTGAGGTGGGCGTGACCGCCGGGTGAGCGACAGGACGTCGCGAAAGCCAGTGCCGCGCCGGGAGCGCGTCAATGGCGGCCCGACCAGCGGTCACGAACGCCGAAGGCATCGCGTAGCGACGCGATTTCGCGAAAAGCCCGGGGCCACGGGGCGGCGGCGACTGAGCCGCCCCGTGTCGGGCGCGTTCTTCGACGGTCACAGAAATCGACTGAGGTTAGTGCGCACGAAACCCTCACTGCGCTTATAGAAATTCCTTCCCCAAATTTCTGGGGAGCCCCTACCCCGCCCACCGCCTATACCAGCCTATCCTTACCTTCGGTCAGTAATCGCCGCCAGCCGTTAATAGTGGGATTTTTCATCAGCGAGATAAAATCGACCTCGTGCCCTTCACTGCGCCAGTGGGCGATCAACGACATAATGCGCACCGAATCCAGACCGTATTCGAGCAGGTTTTCATCATCGCCGATCTCCTCGCCGTCGGCGTCGAGCTGCGGCAACAGCAGCTCGCGCAGGCGCGCTTTATCCCAGACCGGCGTCATGGTGTCCCGCGCAGCAACCGGACTCGCGGGGTTCTCCGTATCCGGCGGCGGTAGCAGCGACTCCAGCGGCAGCTGAGCCGCCCGCTTTTCCGCCAGCCGGGCAAACGCTTTGGTAAGGGCTGCGACGATCAGATCGACCCTTGCGGCGTCATAGTGCTGCGAGCGGTAGCTCATCAGCACGCGTATCGACGTTTCGCCGGCGATAATCTCTTCCATCACCTCGAACTGCAGACCCAGCAGCGATTCGCTCTTTTGCGGATCCACCTGTCTGAAAGAGACGCGGCTCCCGTCTTGCAAAGTAAAACAGCCGTTCAGTTTGTTCTTGGCGTGCAACTGGATAAATACTTCGAATATATGCCGGCCGTCCGGGCCATCCCCGTCCGACAGCGCTTCTTCAACCAGGTCGATGGGAACGTCGCTGTAAGGCAGGGAGAGGTTGATATTGTTCTTCACCTGTTCGATAAGCGCGGCCAGCGTCATTCCCGCGCTGAAACGCAGGCGGTGCGCCGCCACCGTGGTGAAATAGCCGATGGTGTCGAAGAAGCGGGCGTCGTTGCGCCCGGACGCCGAGGTGCCGATAACCAGGTCGTCCGGCGCGCCCAGGGCATGGAGCGCGGCCGCGATGCCGGCATACGCGACGTTGAACAGCGACGCGCCCTGTTCGCGAGCCAGCCGGTACAGGCCGTCCGCCACCGCTTGCTCCACCTTCAGTTCCACCCACCCTCCGGCGCTGGAGGATGAGGCGCCGCCGTTCTCCGCCGGATCGGCGACGGCAAACAGCGGTTTGCCGCGCGCTACGCCGCGCAGGCTCTCGAGCCAATAGTCAAGGTGCGCCTGATTAAGGCCCGCCTTATGCTGTTCGATGGCGAACTTATGGAACGGCGCCGGCCGGTTATGCCATACCGGCGAGCGGTTCGCCGCCCGGTAGGGATAGGCGTGGGCCAGTTCGTCCATCAGCAGATTGACGGACCACTCATCCAGCACGATGTGATGGAACAGCAGGGAGAGGATCTGCTGCCCGCTTTCGTCATCGCGTATAAACCTGACGCGCAGCGGCAGTTCCGCCGCCAGGTTGAAGCGGTGTCCGGCTTCCTGCGCCAGCGCCGCACGCCAGTCGCGCGCCGCGCTTTGGTGCGAATACCCGAACCACGGGTAATGGGGCAGATCGTCGAGCGAGACGATACGCTGCCGCACCTCGCCCTGCGCCTCGTCAAACAGCGTCCGCAGGCCGCTATGCCGTTCCAGCACGTCAAGCAGCGCCTGCCGGAACGCCGTCTCATCGACCGGGTCGAGAAAACGCAGGGCGAAGGGAATATTGAAGATGTCGCCGAAATCAAAGGCGGCGTAGGCTTTCCACAGCGATTGCTGCGCCAGCGACAGCGGCGCGTCCGCAGCGTCGCCGTGCGCCGTTTGCGCGGCGGGGGGCGCGGCGCTCTGTCCGTCGCCGCGCCGCGCCAGGGCGGCCAGCCCCCGGGCGGTGGGATGGCTGAACAGATCGTTGATATGGATTTCGATATCGCGCCCGCTGAGCAGCCGGCCGATCACCCGCGTGGCGATGAGCGAATGGCCGCCAAAATCGAAAAAATCGTCATCCAGGGTCATCCGCGGAGACGCCAGCGCCTCACGAAACTCGGCGAGGATAAGATCGGCTATCCCGGCCTGCTGCGCCCCGTCCGACGCCGGCGGTACGGCGGGCGACGCCTCATCCTCCCGCGGCCCTTCCCCTGCGGCGGCGGGCAGGTCAACGGCCGCTGACGCCGCCGCCTCCGGCTCCGCCAGCCAGGCGACAAACCGTTCGAGCAGAAAGCCGCCGATATGGGGCGAAACCCGCGGCCCGGCGATCAGCTCCAGACTCAGCGTCTCCCCCGGCCCGTCGCCGACGGCCAACGCCAGATCGACGGAACAGCGCGCCGGGGGCAAGGGGATGCGCACGGCGGCGACGCCCTCCAGGCGCAGCGACGGCGAAGGGTCCAGCAGCCGGATTACCCGCACCGGGGCGTCCGACGCGGCGGCTGGCGTTTCGTTGCGCTCCCCGACGGACGCCAGACTAGCCTGCGCCTGCGCCACCCTCTCGCGCAGCGGCCTGCCGTTATGGCGCACCCTCACCTGCGCTAATCGCTCGTCATCCGCCTCCTGCTCCGCTCCCGCATCGGCTAAAGGCAGGCCGACCGTTATCTCCTCCCCCGCGCCGGCCGTCGAAAGATAGCAGCCGAACAGTACCGCCAGCGCCGTCAAGCGGGATGGCGGCTCGCCGTCCGGCGGCATAAACGGCGCCAGCCGCGCGGCGTCCAGCGTGGCGCCGTAACGCGTCGCCGCGCAGGTATGCCGGGAGCGGGATTGCCCGAAGTCGACGATCTCTCCCGCGCCGCGCGCTTCGTCGCGGTACAGTCCGGGCAGATTGATACGTTCGCCCCGGTTCGCCAGCCAAATCCCCTCGGTAAGGCCGTCCCGGGCGGCGGGCCGATGATGCGCCGGCAACGGTCGGCCGTTGTAGATGGCGCTCAGCGCGGTGAGTATCTGCGTCCACGACAGCTGTTTTCCCAGGATAGCGTGCGCCACCGCCCCCAGAATCACGCCGTGCGGCCCACCGACAAACAGCAGGAAACGCACCGGCGGCTCAAGGTGCAGTTCACAGGGCTTCTCCTGCTCCCGCAGCAGGGCGGCGACGGCCTGTTCCTCGTCGGCGATCGGTTCGATGGCTATCGGCTGTATCCGCGGGCTGACGGAGAATTTGCGCAGTTCCCCCTGCTCATCAAAACGGTATCTGACGTTAAGGCCGGGCACTTCTCTCAGCACCGCTTCCAGGGCGCCGGCCAGCCGGCCGAGCCGGACCTCCGGGCCGAGCCGCCAGGCCAGCGCCGACTGGTCGGGCGTATACTGATATTGCTGATGGCGCAGCCACGCCCGCTCTTCAAACGGCGTCAGCGGCCGTCCGTCGCCCTGCTTCTCATCCGCTATGGCGCCATCGTCGCCGGCCGGGGTTTTGCGCGCCTTATCGTCAACCGTGCCGTAGTTAAAATCGTCCGTCACTGCGTCCTCCTCCCGTCGCTGCGGCCGCGCTAGAACGTCAGTTCGAGAGAGGCGCCGATCAACCGGTCGGGCTTGACCTCGGAGAGGTAGGCCACGCCTCTGGAACTGCCGTAGTAGGACATGACGCTGTCGTCATGGTCGAACAGGTTCTGCGCGAACAGCGCGGCCCGTCCCTGTTTGAAGGTGTAGGCAAGCTGGAGATTGGTGGTCCAGTACGACGAGATCCGCCCCCGCCGGTCGTTGTCATTGTTGGAATAGTAGGAGTCCGAGTAGGCCACGTTGCCGCTCAGTTCGAAGCCGCGCGCGAAGCGATACCTGGCGCCCAGGTTGGCGGTATAGCCCGGCGCCCGCGCCAGCTTGTTTCCCTCCAGTTCGCTGCCGGAAAAGCTCTCGATCTTTGACTTCAACAGCCCGACCGAGCCGAACAGATCGAACTCCCACGCCGGGGTCCAGCGGGCGCCCAGCTCGGCGCCATAGGTCTTCACCTTATCGGCGTTCAGGATCACCGAGGAGCCGCTCACATCGACGGGAAGCTGCATATCCTTGTAATCGTTATAGAAAATATTGGTGGTCAATTCGACATCGCTGTCTTTCAGCTGATGGCGGCTAAAGAGCTCATAGTTCCAGACGTACTCCGCATCATAGGTGTAGCTGACGAAAGGCGCGAGGAAGGTCATGCCGGCGCCGCCGGCGTTGTAGCCGCGCGCGATGCGGCCGCCGTATGCCTGTCCGTCCCGCGGCTTCCACACCACTTCGGCCTTGGGCAGGAAGACGTTATAGGCCCTGTCGAAATCGATCGCCACGTTGCTGCTGCCGCCTTGCCGCCGCCGCTCCTCGCGTTCAAGGCGTCCGCCCAGCGTCACGTCGACCTGCGGAACCACGGCGTAGGTGGCCTCGGCGAAGGCCGAGAAGGATTCGGTCCGGTCATCGAAGGTATTGACGCCGCCGTAGTACGCGTCGAAATTGAGCCATTCGTCCTGCGTGGAGTAGAAATAGCGCAGCCCGGCCAGCGCCCGCAGCCTGTCTTCGCTGCCGCCGAAACGCGCCAGGGGTTCAAGCTGGAACTCCTTGCCGTCGATGTTCGCGGACTGCAGGCCGTTCGACGTCAGACGCTGATTGTCGAAATCCGTATACAGCAGCTTGTTCTCCAGTTGCAGGCTGTCGGACGCCTCCCAGGCGATATCCCAGATGCCGCTGGTGGACCTGGTTTCGAATACCGGCCTGGTGGTCTCGAAGCGGACGCTGCTGGTCGCCTCGTTCTGCGGCGCCCGAGTGTCGTAGTGGTTAAGGGAGAGCTTGGTGGTCAGTTCGGGCAGGGCGGCGGGATTGTACAGCAGCTTGGCGCGGGAGGTGGTCACCTCTATTTCCCGCGGATCGCCGACCGGCGCATAGGCGGTGAGATCGGCGGCGCTGCGCCGCCGCTGACGGTCGACGCTGACGCGGAACGCCAGCTCATCGTCGACGAGGGGACCGGAAACCATCGCCGCCGTCTGCGAATAGTGCCGGTTGCCGATGCCCCCCTTCACCGCCTGCTCCCAGTGGAACGTCGGGTCCTTCGAGGTGATCAGCACGGCGCCGGCGATGGAATTGCGCCCCTGGAGCAGGCTCTGCGGACCGCGGAACACCTCGACCCGCTCAATGTCCCACATCGACTGGGGGCCGAAGGCCAGTTCATTGTAGGTGAGCGAGCGGCCGTCCACCGCCATATTCAGGCGGGCGCGCGATCCGTTGAGAAAAGCGTGGGCGCCCTGCGCCGGTCCGGTGCCGTCGATGCCGCGCACGGTGGGCAGATCGTTGCCGATGCCGGTATCGACGACGTTCGAGGTCATCTTGAGCAGGTCCGACGCCACGGTAACTCCCGGCGTCGATTCAAGCCTGCGGGAGTCGTAGACCTCCACGCTGGAACCGGTATCGTAAATCGAGCGGTTGACCTTCTCGCCGGTAACCACGATGGCGTCCGTTTCCTGCCGCGGGGCCTGCGACCAGGCGGCGGCGTTCCCGTCGCTTTCCTCCCTCTCCTCTTCGAGGGCGGCCCTGGCGTCGGACAGGGGCAGGACGGCGGAACCCAGCAACAGGGTAGCGACGGAGCCGACGACGCGTAAACTGACGCCCTCTCTTTTACTCTTCGCCGCGTTATGCCGCAGAGTCGCGTGTAACCTACTCATCAATAACCCTCCTTTAGCAAAAGTGCATAAAATCTGTTCTACTCACATAGAAAAAAGGTGATTTTCACTTTGCAAACGGCATCTGGCATCCGGTACGACTCTGTAACACGCGTTATCCATGCCGCAGGGACAGATCGACTCTGTCCGGGCGCCATCGCCTGGTTATTGTTTTGCCTGCGCCACGATGGCTGCGTCTCAATTAAAAAAGAACATTTCCTATAAAAAACGTCAGGGTGACGCGCGGAGCTGCTTAAAAAAACAGCACCGCCGTCGCGAATGATAATGTTTCAATTTAAGTAATGCAAATCGTTATCATTGTAAGGAAACGAAAAGAAAGGTCGCGATAAAGAGGATAAAACGACCTGCGCGGCTCAGAACCGGCGCATGCGGTTCAACAGCCAGAGCAGATAAACGCCCCCGAGAATGCCGGTCATACGGCCGACGGGCACCGCGACCGTCAGGGGAAGCAGCAGCGTGATCAGGTCGGCCAGCAGCAGCAGGCAGGCACCCATCAGCGCGGCGCTGATTACCGGCAGCCTGCGCGAGCGGGTTAAACGCGTCACCAGCTGCGGCGCGGCCAGGGCGACAAAAGCGATGGGGCCGGTGGCCCCGGTGGCCAGCGCCGCCAGCGCCACCGCGCACAAAATCATCAGCAGCCGGACGCGCTCCACGCGGATGCCCAGCAGGCAGGCCATATCATCGCCCATTTCCATCATGGTGAGCTTTCTGGCGCACAGCAGGACAACCGGCAGCAGCACGGCCACGCCGATCATCACCGGGATCAGGTGCATCCAGGTGCGGGATTGCACCGAGCCGGCGAGCCACAGGTTCGCCATCACCGCGTTATCCAGATCGCCCTTCACCAGCAGGAAGCCGTTCAGCGCGCTGAGCACCGAGCCGACGCCGATGCCGGTAAGGATCAGGCGATACCCCCTGAGCCTTCCCCCTTTCACCGCCAGCAGATAGACCAGCAGCGAGACGGCGATGCCGCCCGCTATCGCGGCGAAGGCGACGGCCGTCGGCGCGGGATCGAACAGCACGATCTGCAGCAGCGCGCCGCTGGCGGCGCCGGTGGTGCAGCCGATAATATCGGGGGAACCGAGCGCATTGCGGGAAACGGACTGGAAAATCGCCCCGGAAACGCCCAGCGCCGCGCCGACGAAGATAGCGGTCAGGGTGCGCGGCAGGCGAATATTGCGGATGATGCGATCGCCGGGGCCGCCGTCGCCGTCGCCCAAGATCGCATGCAGGATCTGGGCGACGCTGATGTCGATCCGTCCCGCCGTCATGGCGAACGCCGCCAGCAGCAGCAACAGCAGCAGCAGCCCGGCGCACACCGCCAGCGTCCGGGGGGAGACCAGCAGCGACACCCTGCCCCGGCGCCAGACGGCGCCGCTGATGCCGGCCGGCGTGTCGTCCCGCGGCGCGGCGGTCATAGCTGGATGATTTTCCATCGTCTCACCAGCACCACGAACACCGGTCCGCCAATCAACGCCGCCATAATGCCGACGCCGATCTCCCCCGGATAGCCGAGCAGCCGGCCGAGAATATCGGCCGTCACCATCAGGATGGCGGAAATCAGCATCGACCAGGGCAACACCCAGCGGTGGTCCGAACCGGCCACGAAACGGGCGAAATGCGGCGCGGTCAGTCCGATAAAGCCGATAGGCCCGGCCGCCGCCGTCGCGGCGCCCGCCAGGGAGATAATCGTCAGCGCCGACAGCAGCCACACCCAGAGCGCATTCACGCCGAGCGACTGCCCCAAATCGTTGCCGAGCGCCACCATATCCAGCGATTTCGCCAGGGTAAGCGACACCAGCAGCCCGGCCGCCACCACGAGGGAAACCGGCCCCAGCACCGCATACCCGCGTCCCTGTAGGGAGCCGACGACCCAGTGGCGGAACTGATTAAACACCTCATCGTCGCTGTTGACGGTAATCAACTGCGCCAAGGCCAGCAGCACCACGGTGAGCGCCGCCCCCGCCAGCACCACCCGCACCGGGTTGATTTCCCGCCAGCCGCCGGAGAGAAAATAGACCCCGCAGCCCACCAGCCCGGCGCCGAGCAGCCCGAACCACATATACCCGGCGACGTCGGAAACGCCCAAAAAGGCGATAGCCGCCACAATGGCCACCATCGCCCCGGCGTTCACGCCGAGAATGCCGGGGTCGGCGAGCGGATTGCGGGTCAGCGCCTGCATAATGGCCCCGGAGACGCCCAGCGCGGCCCCCACCACTATCGCCAGCAGGGTGCGCGGAATTCTCAGGTAGCGCACCAGCAGATGCTCGCTGCTGCCGGCGTCGAACGCCACCAGCGCCTGCCAGGTCACCTGGGCCGGAATGGGGCGCGAACCGATAAACAGGCTCCACAGCGCCAACGCCGCCAGCAGCAGCGCGCCGATAAGCAGCCCCCGGCGCCGAAAGCTGAATTTGCCGCTGCCCGAGCGGGGAACAACCTGAACGACTGGTGGCATGGCGCATTACCCTGCGTAAATAACAAGCGATTACGGCGACGGCGCGGCCTGTTCCGCCTTGCCGAACCGTCTGACGATGCCGGCGATAATCTCCCCGGCGCTGAAATAATCGATGCGGAACGAATTGACGCCCAGACCATAGACCTGGCGTTTTTTCACCGAAGGCAGGTTGGCGAGCAGCGGGTCGGCCAGAAACGCCGCCGCTTTGTCATCCCCGGCGTTAAGCAGGAAGGTGGTGGAGGCGGTCAGCCGGGTCAGGTTTTCATACTCCGTCCAGACAAAATCCTGGCGCGGAGCCACGCTGCTTTGCCATGCCGGGTCGGGCGCTTCGAGGGTAAAGCCGAGCGATTGCAGCAAGCGGGCGTGAACCCCGTCGGCGGTGGCGATCGGGTTGCTGGTGCCAGGACCGTTGTAGCTGATGATGTTCACCTTGCCGGCGGGCGGCGTGATGCGGTCGCGCGCCGCCGCCACCGCGGCGTCGAACTCGAGGATACGGGCGTTGATTTGCGCTTCGAGGCCGGTGGCCGCGCCGATTTGCCGCGCCAGATCCTGCCAGGTCTGACCGCCGTAATCCAGCACGATGGTCGGCGCGATGGCTTGCAGTTCACCGATCTGCCCCAGCGCGGAATCCCCGCCCGTGGCGGCGACCACGATCAGATCCGGCGCCACCCCATAGGCCGCTTCCAGCTCCACGCTGCCCGCCGGCCACAGTTTTTCCACCCCGCGCGCCTGCGCCGCCTTGTCCCACTGGGCGAAAAAGCGGCCGTTGGCCGCGGTCGCGCTGGCCGCCACCGGCGCATCGACCGCCAGCAGCGTGCCGGTGATGGTTACCGAGGTGGAGAGGATGCGCCTGGGCGGCGCGGTCAGGGTGGTGGTGGTGCCGTCGGCATTGCGAAACTCCCGCGGCCAGCCGGGCTGACCGGCCGCGGCCGGCTGGCTGGCGCCCTGCGCGATCAGCCCCGCCGTCAGCGCCAGCGCCGTTATCAGGCGACCGATGCCCGCCATGCCTTTCCGTCTGTTCATAAGCTCCCGACCGTTAGCATTATAATTAGGTACGATAACCGTAAAAAAAATAGTCCTCGCCCGGTACGGCTAATTTTTCAGCAGTATATTATTCACACACATACCGTCGCAATAGCGTATCCGCCAATCGCCTTACCCTGCCGCCCGTGCGCCGGGAGCGCGGCGGCGACGGAACCCCACTCTCGAACAGGAGGCGCGCAGGCATGAAAGCAAACCGGCAGTTGTGTATCGGCCTATCCATTGCGGTAACCTGGCTAAGCGGAAACGGTTGGCGACGCGCCGACAGCCGGGTGGAAGAGATATACTCGGCCGATTTTTATCTCGACCTGGCCCGGCGGGCGGAAAACGCCAAACTGGATTTTCTGTTTCGCCCCGACGTCATGTTTATCGATCCGCTCCGCGCGGCGCAATCCCCGTCCTTCAGCAGCCTCGATCCCATGGTGCTGCTGGCCGCCATCGCCGGGGAAACCCGCCGCATCGGCCTGGTTTCCACCGCGTCGACCACCTTTTTGCCCCCTTACCTCGTCGCCAGACAGCTACAGTCCCTTAACTGGATCAGTCAGGGCCGCGCCGGCTGGAACGTGGTCACCGCGTTGGACGGCAACCGCAATTTCGGCCTCGACCGGGCGTCCGCCGCCGACGAACGCTACGAAAAGGCCCTTGAGTTCACCGAGGTGGTGCGCCGGCTGTGGCAAAGCTATCCCCATGAAGCGCTGACGCTCGACCGCCGAAAAGGGGAATACGCGCAGGCCGACAGGCTGCGCCCCATCAACCACCGCGGGCGTTTCTTCAGCGTTCAGGGGCCGCTTAACGTGCCGGACCCCGGAAGCGGCGCCATCCCGCTGTTTCAGGCCGGCGCCTCGGACCGCGGGCGAGATTTCGCCGCGCGCATCGCCGACGGCGTTTTCGCCGCCACGCCCGATATCGCCGCCGGCGTCGAGCTGCGCCGCGACCTGCGGCGACGGGCCCAAGCGCACGGCCGGCATCCCGACGCGATCCGGGTGCTGCCGGGCTTAAGCCTCTATCTGGGCAAAACCCGGCGCGAGGCGCGCGACCTGTATCAGGAGACCCAGGCGAACCAGACGCCGGCCGCCCAATACGCCCGTATCCGCGACATGCTGGGGATCGACCTCAGCCGACTGCCGCCGGACCGTCCGGTCACGCCGCAGATGCTTCCCGCCCCGCCCGAGCCGCCGCCCAGCCAGACCCATGCCGATTTATTACGCCGCCTGATCGAACGGGAACGGCCGACCATAAGCCAGCTGCTGATGCGCCCGGAGGTGACGGGCTCGGCGCACTGGCTGGTGGTCGGCACGGCCGAAGACGCGCTGAACGACATTGTCGCGCGCGCGGCGGCCGGCGCGGCGGATGGCTTTATCGCCCTGCCCGGCGGCTCGCCGGCGTCGCTGGACCTGCTGTTCGACGAACTGATACCCCGCCTGGCGGAGCGCGGGCTGTTCCGCCGCGACTATAGCGGCGGCACCCTGCGCCAGCATCTGGGCATGGATCCTGAGGGGTAATCGCCGCTACAAATGAAAATGCGAATGATTTAAATTACCATCTATATGTAATATATTCATGCTGTTTCATTTACTCAACTTTGAGGGGCTTCCCCGATGAAAGAGTTGACTCCGATGCAGGCGGCCAGTTGGGTCGGCCGACGGTCCGGGCAGCACCTGGGCGGCGTCGCGGCGCATCTATACGCCGAATTCGACGGCGCCGGGCTGGATATCCACCGGCTGGAGCGCGCCGTCGTCCGCCTTTATCAGCATCACCCGATGCTGCGGCTGCGTATTACCCCTGAGGGACGGCAGAGCATCGCGCCGCTGGACGAGCGCCGCCACCGGCTGCGCATCGACGACTGGCGGGACGCCGCGCCGCCGGACATCACGCGTTATCTTGACGCCAAACGCCGCAGCCTAAGCACGCAGCGGCTGGCGCTTGAGCAGGGTCAGGCGAGCGATATCAGCGTCAGCCTGTTGCCGGACGATCGCTGCCGTCTGCATGTGGATGTGGATATGATCGCCGCCGACGCCCCGAGTTTTCGCATACTGCTGGAGGAGCTGGCCCGCTTCTACCACCGGCCCGCGGCGGCCGCGGACGCGGCGGACGTCGCCTATTTCCGCTATCTGGACCAGATGCGCGCCGATGAAAGCCTGCAACGGCGCTACCGGCGCGATAAACAGTGGTGGCGTCAACGCCTGGCGGCCATTCATCCCGCCCCGCCCCTGCCGCAAAACGGCGCGGCGGGAGAGTGCCGCAGCGACAGGCTTGCCGCGCGGCTGACGCCGGCCGAGCGCCGCTCGCTGGAGAAAACGGCCCGCGCCGGGCATCTGACCCTGTCGACGCTGTTTCTCTGCGCCTTTGCCGGCATCCTGGCAAGCAGCGGCGGCATAACGCGTTTTCGGCTCAATGTGCCGATATTTCATCGCTCGCCCTACCTCGACGGCGTCGAGCGCATTATCGGCGATTTCTCCAATCTGACGATCCTGGACGTGGAATACTCTCCCGGCGTAATCCTGTCGGCGTTTTGCCGGCAAACGGCACAGCGGCTGGCGCGGCTGCTTAGCCATAGCCATTACCCTGGGGTGAACGTGCTGCGCGACCTGTCCCGCCGTCACGGCGGCGTGCAGCTTGCTCCGGTGGTGTTTACCTCCGGGCTGGGGCTACCCGGCGGCAGGCTGTTTTCCGACGCGGCGCTGAAAACCTTCGGGGAGATGAACTGGGTGATCTCCCAGGGGCCGCAGGTGGCGCTTGACGCGCAGGCGGTCGACGTCCATGACGGCATTCTGCTGAACTGGGACATCCGTCTGGACTGCTTTCCCCAACCGGCCGTCGGCCGCCTGTTTGAGCGCTATCTGAACCTGCTGCGCCGGCTGGCCCGTTCCCCCGAGGCGCTGCATCAGCCGCTTGAGCTGCTGTGCGGCGAAGAAAAGGCGCTCCCCCGGCCGGCGCGGGAAAATATCGCGCGCACGCCGTTAACCGCCCTGCAACGGGCCTATCTGGTGGGCAGAAGCGAGCAGTGGCCGCTGGGCGGCGTCGCCATGCAGGATTTCCGCGAGTACCGGGGGAATTTTCCCGGCGCCGTCCTGCGCAAACGACTGAGCGAACTGGTGCGTCGGCATCCGGCGCTGCGCACCCGGATAGATCCCGATACGCTGAGCCAGCAGGTAACCCCCGACGTCGTCGTCAATCTGGATGAAATCGATCTGCGCGCCCTGCCCCGCGCCGACGCCCTGCGGCGGGCGGACGCGATGCGGCGCGCCTGTTCCCACGTCCTCAACGACCTCGCGCTCGCGCCCTGGCATATCTGGATTATCGAACTGGCGCAGGGCGACGGGCGCGAAGGCGAGGATTTCACTACCCTGGCGTTCACCAGCTTCGACGCCCTGATCGCGGACGGGGCGTCGATTTCAGCCATCCTGGCGCAGCTGTTCGCCGCGGCGCGAACGGCGCAGGCGGACCACGGCCGGGCGCCGATCCCGGCCGGAGAGCGGCGGGATGACGAAGGCTACTGGCGCGAAAAGCTGCGGGACTTCCCGCCGCCGCCCGCCTTGCCCTGGAAACGGCCGCTGGCGTCCATTCCCTCGTCGGGCTGGCGCCGGGAAAGCGTTACGCTGCCGCGCCGCCTGCTGAAGAAAATCTCCGCCCTCGGGGCGCGTCACGGCCTGTTTCAGAACGCCATCCTGTCGGCCGCCATTCTGGATACGCTATCGCTCTGGAACCGGGACGACGCCTTGGCGGTGGGCGTGCCGGTGGCCTTTCCGGCAACGGACGGGCGGCTGGGCAACGCCTCCACCTTTGTGGCGCTGCGCTTCGCCCGGGAGCCTGAGGACTTTTTCGCCGCCGCCCGCCGTTGTCAACAGGATATTCTGGCCGCGCTGCACCACCTGACGTTTTCCGGGGTCGACCTGACCCGCTTGCTGCTGCAACGGCATGCGCAAAGCCCGGCGCTGCCGGTGATCCTCACCAACGGCCTGGGGTGGGAAACGCCGCCCGCCGACGCGCCGATGCGTTTTCACGCCGGGCTGACGCAGACCCCGCAGGTGGCGATGGATATCAGGCTGTTGCGGGATCGGCATCGGGATCTGCTGCTGGCGGTGGATTATGCCGAACAGGCGCTGGATCGGGCGGTGGTGCGGGACATGCTCCGGGCGATGGCCCGCAGGATCGCGCTGCTGGGCGACCGGGCGGAGCCGGACCCGCCGCCGGGCCGCTTTATCGATTATCGCCACTACCGCCGCAACGGCGACGAGCGCGATTTTATCGGCAGCGGTTTTCTCGCCCGTATCGCCGCTCATCTCTTCGACTCTCCCCCGGATAAAGCGGCCGTGCGCTGCGGCGACCGGACGATTTCCTATGCCGAGCTGGGGCGGTCGGTGGCAACGGCGATGGCGAACCTGCGGCGCCGGGGCATGACGCCCGGCAAGGTGGCGGCCATTGCCCTGCCCCGTTCGCCGCAGCACCTGACCATCGCCCTCGCCTGCGCGTTACAGGGGATCGTCTGGCTGCCGGTTGATACCGGCTCGCCGCCGCAGCGTATGGCCTATCTGCTGACCAACTGCCGCCCCGATCTGGTGGTGGGCGACGTCCGCGTCGGGGAAATCGCCGCCGTCTCGCCGGAGACGCTGCTATCTCCCGTCGCGCAGGAGGAACCCGTCCCGCCGCGGGCGGAGCTATCCGAACGGAGCCACAGCGACGATCCGGCCTATTATCTCTACACCTCCGGCACCACCGGCAACCCCAAGTGCGTGGTGCTCAGCTACCGGGCCACCGACAACACCATCGGGCAGACGCTGGCGAGGTGGAACGTCGGGCGACAGGACGTGTTTATCTCCGTTACGCCGCCGCACCATGATATGTCCCTCTTCGATCTGTTCGGCTCGCTGTGCGCCGGCGCCACGCTGGTGATGCCCGCCCCCGATGAGGAAAAGGACGCGATAGCCTGGAACCGGCTGATTGAACGCCACCGCGTCTCCCTGTGGTGCTCGGTCCCGGCCATACTTGAGATGCTGCTTTCCTGTACCCAGGGAGAACAGCTAAGCTCCCTGCGGCTGATCGCCCAGGGCGGCGATTACATCAAACCGGCCACCGTGCGCGTGCTCAGGGAGCGCCTTGCCGCCGCGCGGCTGTTTTCACTGGGCGGGCCGACGGAAACCACCATCTGGAGTATCTGGCACGAAATCACCGCCGACGATAGCGACGTCGTCCCCTACGGCAGGCCGCTGCCGGCAAACCGCTATTTTATCTGTCACGATACCGGCGAACATTGCCCGGCCTACGTCGTCGGCCGCATCTACACGGCGGGGGTGAATCTGGCGCTCGGCTATCTGGAGAACGGCGTACTTAAGCAGCACGATTTCGTTACCCTGAAGGATGCGCAGGGAAAACCGCTGCGCGCCTTCCGCACCGGCGATCGCGGCTATTATCGTCAAGACGGCGATATTATCTTCGCCGGCCGCGTCGACGGCTATGTCAAGGTGCGCGGGGTGCGGGTTTCGCTGCCGGAAATAGAGGCGGCGCTGGCTAAACACCCGGCGATCGACGCGGCGGCGGTGGTGGACTATGCGGCGGGGGAAACGGGCGAGATCGCCCTGGGGGCGATGTATACCTCGCGCCACGGAGCAGAGATCCCCATCGCCGAGCTAAGGGCGTTCGTCGGCCGCTATCTGCCGGACACCCATGTGCCGACCCGCATGGTTCACGCCGAGGCGCTGCCGTTATCCGCCAACGGCAAAACGGACCGCCGCCGCATCCGGCTGAGCTTCAGCGCCGCAGCGCCGACCCCCGTCAGCGCGTCTACCGCCGCGGGCCGGGCCTGAGGCTAACGCGCCGGGTCCGGCGGATTAAACAGCGCCCCAAGCCGCCGGGTCAGCGCCCCCTCCCGCACCGCGCGCCGCATAAAGTCCGGCAGCGTTTGCCGATGCCGGATAAATTCATCCTGCCGCAACAGCGCCGGATCGGCGTCAACCTCCACCCACAGCCGGCGCGCGTCCATATGCCCGCGCCAGGTGATGTTGAAACCGTCGCCGGGACCGCTGGCGAGCACATGCCGGCCGCTGCGGCACCCCGCGAAGCAGGGCGGATCAAAAGGCAGCACGTTGACCAGCGGGGAGAAGAAATAGCGGGAATCCGCCGGCAGTTGCCGATCGGCGGCGATCCGCTCAATGCGATATCGCCCGTGCGCACGCTGCACATGCAGCTCCCGCGCCGTGCGCCGCAGGAAATCCAGCAGGTTTTCATCCGCCGCGGCGCGGATAAACAGCGGCAGGATATTGACCAGCAAAGCCGGCACGTAGGCGGCAACCGGGCTGCGGCGATTCATAAACGGCACCCACAGCGGCAGGATCTCTCGATCCCCGAGGGTCCGGCGCGGCAAATGGCCAAACAGATAGGCGCCGGAAAGGGCGAGCAGCAGGTCGGGCCAGCCGATATCGCAACGCTCGGCCATGCGCTGCAAATCGCCGCTAAAACGCGCCGATAGCCGGCAGGCGAAATGCCGGCACGGGGCGCCGTAGTCTTCGCCGCCCTTATGCAGCACCGGCAGTTCGACGGGCGCCGCCAGATAATCCCGCCAGTAGCGGCGGTCGTCGGCGCAACGCCGGCTGGCGCCGTACTCCCGCTCTTCCGCCAGACAGCGGGCGAACGGATAAAAGGCGTCGCCGGCCCCGCCCTTGCCGATCCCCTGCGCATACAGGCCGGCGCAGCGGTGTTCAATCAACGTCATGCCGTAGCCGTCGATAACGATGTGGTGCGCCCGGATATACCAGAAATAGCGCGCGTCCCCCACCCTTATCAGCCAGCTCGCCGCCAGCGGCTGGCGCAATAAATCCAGCGGCTGCTCAACGTCGGCGCGCATAAGGCACAGCGCTTCCCGCCGGGGGTCGGGACAGTGGCGCACGTCAATGCGCCGCAGCGGGGGCGCCGCGGCCGGATCGCAGCGCTGTAGCGGCTGCCGTCGCCGCGCAATGGCAAAGCGCAGCGCGAACGCCTCGGTTTCCCCGATGGTCAGCGTAATGGCCTGGGCCAGGGCCTGCTGATCCACCTCGCCCCGGATATCGATATAGTGCGCCACCGTGGAGATCGGTTGATCGGGATAAAGGCAAAACTCCTGCCAAAAATCCAGCTGTGCCGGCGTCAGGGGCATCCACCCGCTATTCGGTTCTGTTGCTGACATATCCGTACCTTGTCGCGTTGCAAACCAGATTAACCTCGCGCGCCGCGCAAAACGCCGCGCTTAATGATAATAGCACTTATTATCATTAAGCGGCGCAGGCGGAGCCGCGTCAAAACTCCTTGCTGAAGGAGAGCATCAGCTGATTGGAGGATTTGCCATAAAACGCCGGAATATTGCTGGTGGTTTTTTCACGCTGATAAACCAGCCGCGGCGTAATGCCCTGAAAAGTCCAGGGCCGGTACTGCAACCGCAGCGCAAGGCGGGTGACGGCGTCGCGGCGCCGGACGCCGAAAAAGGCGTTCTCCTCGTCAAAGCGCTTGCGCCCGTATCTTAGCTGCATTCTGACGTCCAGGCCGCTCTGCGCGATATAGGTAAAGCCGCCGTTGACGCCGTTCTGCCGGGAAGAGACATCGGCGGCGCCCAGCTTCTCGCGCTCGTGGAATACCCCGCCGTAGAGCAGGAAGCGGTTCGAAACGGGGCGCATCAGATTCAGGCTGTGAATGGCGATATTGCCGTCGTACAGCTCGCCGACGGATTGCCGGTAGTAGCGCCGGTCCATAAGACGATACCCCAGCGCGGCCTGCCAGCGGGGCGTCAGCCAGCGGCCGTAACTGGCGCTCAGCCCGACGTCCCTGGCATAACTCTCGCCCCCCAGCCGCCGGTAGGTGTAAACCGGCCCGACGGAAAAGGTATCGCGCAGGCTCTGGTACTGGTAGTCCAGCCCCAGCAACGCCGTTCTTTCGTCGTAATGGTTGTCTCTGGCGTAATTAAGCGCGTTGAAATAGGCCGAATAGCCCAGAAAATGATTGCCGGCAAGGTTGACGTCCTGCTCCAGCGTCACGGACAGGGACTGGCCGGAACTGCTCTGCCGGCGGTTGTTGTTCCTGAACGGCAGGCCCCATAGATAGATGTATTCCACGTCGCTGCCCTGATTGTAGTTGTCGGTGTGCAGCAGATCGGCGGTAAGGTTGAGCGACGGCCTGTCGCGTTCGGCAATCCGTTTCAGGTAGTTTAGCGACAGCTCGCGGAACAGCGGCTCCCGCGGGTTATCGGCCAGCAGCAAAAATTGCCGTTTCGCCTGGCGATAGGATTTGTTCTCGAACTGCATTACCGCCAGGTCGAAGCGCACATTGTTCAGCGTCGGGTCGGCGTCGAGCATTTGGCGATACAGGTCGATGGCCGGCCCGAGCCGCCAGCGCGCCCGGAGCATCGCCCCTTTGACGAAGCGATAAAGCTGCCGGTCGTGGCGCGGATGGCCGGCGTACAGCGGCAGCACCCGTTCGATAGTGTCCCAGTCCTGATATTGCAGCGCCGTCTCCAGAATCAGCTCCGCCACCGCGCTATTGGCCGCCACCGCGGCATCGTTCAATACCGGCGCGGCCGGGCGTTCGCCGGGCGGCGCCCGACGCCGCCGCGCGCGCTCCAGCGCCTCGTTCTGTTCTTTTTGCCACTGCCGGTCGATATCGGGCGCGGGAAAGCTGCGCTGTTCGCCGGGAATGACGGGCATCTGCCCACGGGCGGCGCCGATGGCGGCCAGCAGCGGAAACAGCAATGTGGTTATGACAATCTTCAGGATGGATGGCGCATACGGCATACCGGCGATCTCGGGTGCGTGGGGCGCGCCGGACGCGGGGAAATCAGACTGCCGCGCGGCCCGCAAAGGCAAAACAACGCGCCGGAACGGTATGCGGCGACGGCCGCCGCGCTCCGGCGCAGGTACACTCATCAATAATCAACGGCTGGTTCTCCCCAATCCCTGGCCATTAGCGCGCGGCGGAAAAGCCGATGCCGCCCAGGATATCCTGCTCGCCGGGCTCGGACAGGTCATGGATATGGCCGGCGATCTCCTCGGCGTTGGGACCGTAGACCCCCAGATCATATTTGGGATCGTAGTTGGTCAGTTGATCGTTCAGCACCCTATTGTTGCTGGTCAGGCTGACGCCGCCGTCGACGATGCGCGGTTGGCCGTTGACGTTGGTCAGCGCCGCCGTCTCCAGCGTGCCGTCCAGTATGAACGAGCCAATGTCCCGCTGATTGCCCGTTAGCCCGCTAAACGAACCGCTGCCGGTTCTGGTGGCGGTGTCGATGGTATAGGTCAGCGAACCGTTGCTGGAGGTGGCGATATGGTTAAACACCTCGCCGGAGTAGGTCAGCGTCTGGTCGCCCAGCGCCGCGAACTCGGCGGCGGTGGTGGCCCGGCCGACCACCGCGCGCACAAACTCGCGGTCGCTATCGCCGTTCTGGATCGCCTGAATGGCGTTATTGCCGATCACCGCCGAATATTGGCGCTTATAGATACGGAAAGCGGAGTTGTCGTACGGAATAGAAGATCCCTTCGGATCTTCATATTTACCGACAACATAGATATCCGAATTATCGGGAATGGCGTTCAGATCGATGGCGGCGGCGCCTACCCCGTAGGTTACGCCGTTATACTCAAAGGTGCCGTAAAAGCCGCCCGCCTCGGTAAAGGTAAAAGGCGCGGCCCCCGCATTACCCAGCGCCGGGTTATTGATGAATTCCGCCGTGGCGCCGCTGACGGCGGCGCTGAACAGCAGCGTGGAGCCGGCCAGCAGGCCGGAGACGGTTACAGCGACTGATTTTTTCATGATTTATTCCTCTTAAAAATCAATTAACTAACAGTTTTGAATATCGAGTTAGTGGTATTTGCCGTTGCACCTCCTTGGTGGTGATTAGAACTGATAATTCAGCGTAAACATTACATTGCGCGGCGCGCCGTACATATCGCGGCGCGGCGTTACGTAATAGGTTTTATCGAACAGATTCTGCACGTTAAGCCGCGCGCTTAGCGCGTTGGTAATGCGGTACTGGGCCATTAGATCGACGGTGGTGGAGCTGCCCAGGTCGTATGGGGAACTGTCGGCGTCAGGGTAATATTTTGCGGCGTACGCTTTCTGATATCGGCTTCTGAATCGCTTGACCTTGCCCTTAAAATTGACCCCCAGGCCCAGATTCAGCCGCTCGGCGGCCTGCCAGTTGGCGAACAGCTTGAACTGGTGTTTGGGCAGCGTGCCGTAGCGCCAGTAATACATCTCCATAGAGGCGTATCGGCCCGTCGCGTCACCGGTAGAAGCGCTGGCAGTTGTCAGATCGGGCCAGGTGGTATGCATAAAGGTATAGGCGGCGTTAACTTGCAGGCGCGGCGTAACGCTGCCGCTGGCGGACAGCTCCACCCCCTGCACTTTTAAGCCCGGACCGGCGAACACCGGCTCCAGATTATAATCCGAATAAGTGCAATTGGGCACGCCATGCCAGGCGCAGCCATAGTAGTCGGTGTAATAAGGCAGATTGTCCTGTTTGGTATGGAAGTAGGCGATCTGGGTATTAAGCCTGTCGCCGAACAGGCTGCCCTTAAGGCCCAGTTCGAAGGTGTCGTTTTGCCGCTCTTCGATGGGGTTGCCGTCGAAGCCGACGATCGCCCCCGCCTCGCTCTGCGGGTCGAGGGTGCGCGCGTAGCTGGTATAGGCGGACCACTGGTCGGTCAGATCATAGACCAGGCCGCCGAACCAGGAGAAGCCGCTCTGGTCCAGCTTAAGCGAATAGAGCTCTTCCAACTTTCCCGGCCAGGCGCCATCAGCGCCGTAGCGGGTTTTCTGATCCGATACCCAGCGGTTATAGCGGCCGCCGGCGATCGCCATCAGCCGGTCGGTCAGGTTATAGCGCCCCGCCAGGTTCAGGCCGTACTGCTTTTCCGTGGTCTGTATATTCCAACTCTCGTAGTCATAGGTGTAATCGGTGGACGGCTGCCTATTCCTTCTAATGACAGGTTTAGGTAATCCACCGTTGTTGAATTCCTCCGGCGTGCAATACACCCAGCGCAAGGTGTTACCGCAGCCGGTGTACGAATCGATGCCGGACTGATTAGCGTAGTAAGGCATGGTGACCTTATTGCGGTAGCCGGAGAAGCCGGCCACGATTTCAGCCTCTCGCCCCAGCAGCTCGAACTTGCCGTTAAGCGAGACATCAAGATTGTGCAGCTCCGCCTCCGGCTGCCACTGCCCGAATAAATAGTCGTAGGTTCCCTTATATGCTCCGCCTCTATTGTAATCATCAAGAAAGCCGTAAACCGTATGGAAATCGGACTTGTTGTAGTTGTAGGCCACATTTAGCGTCCATTGATCGTTCAGATAGTGGTCGGCGTTGAGAAAGGCGTTGATATTCTCGTTTTTGGCGAAGGTCCAGTCGGTGGCGTTATTGGCGCTGCGCCCGCCGGGAAACTTGGGTATGGGATCGAGACCATCTAAATTGACCCCCGTCCTCGACGCCGTAACCGGGCTGGCATCGTCGATCTTTTGGTAGCCGTAGACCAGGCCGCCGCGCAGCAGCGTATCGTTCCCCAGCGGCAGCTCCAGCACGTTGTACAGGGTGTAGTCCTTCTTACCGACGCGGTCCATCCAGTGGTCGCCGTCCTGCGCCACGCCGACCATGCGCCAGCGCAGGCCGGCCGATTCGTTAAGGGTGGTGGAAAAATCCACCTCGGCGCGCTTGCGGTTCCACGAGCCGTAGCCGACGCCGGCGTTGAACTGCGGCGCCACCGTCGGTTTCTTGCGCACCAGGTTCAGGGTGGCGCCGGGGTCGCCGTTGCCGGAAACCAGCCCGGTGGAGCCGCGGATCACGTCGATGCGCTCATAGATGGCGCTGTCCATCGCGAAGAAGCGGTTGTTGCCGTTCAGACCGCGCGTCATGATGCCCCCCGAGGGCGCGACGCTGGTGAGCACGCCGTCGAGCAGAAAGTTGCGAATGGCGAAGCCGCGCGAATAGTACGAGGTGTTGCCGGCGCCGGTGACGCCGTACTGCATCACCGTTATCCCCGGCGCGGCGTTGAGCACCGAATGGATATCGGTCAGATTCTGTTCCTTAATCTGCTTCTCGGTAATCACCGACACCGTCTGCGGCGTGCGCTTTAGCTCCAGATCGAGCTTGGTGGCGCTGCTGGAACGCCTGACGCTGTAGCCGGTGGCGGCTTCCTGCTGCGGGTTGAGCGGCGCGGTGACCAGAATTTTATCTTCAACTTCCGGCGGCCGGGCTTCCTCCCGCGCCTGGACCCCGGCCGGCGACGTTTCCGTCTGCGCCGCTTCCTGGTCCGCCGCGCTCTCGGCGGCGTTGGCGTGGTGGCCGCACAAAACGATCAGCAGCGCGGCGGCCGACGATAGCGGAGAGCCGATGCGAATGCCGGCCGGGGCCGTACGCGCATGCCAGCGCGCCAGCCTGAATGGATGGTAGGACGTAAGTTTATTCATTTTCCCAGGGCACCAAGTTAAGAATAAAATTTGTTAATGAGAATAAAACGCATTTGTAATCAGACGACATCCTAGCCCTCATTCAGCGGGCCATGTGTGCCGAGCGGGAAAAGTTTGGTGCCGAGCGGGAAAATAAAGAGCTGAAGCGCTCTCCCGCCCGTCGCGGCAAGACGGGAGAGGCGATGTGGCGCGGATAAGGTTTTGGATGCGCTATTGACGGCTGGGGCTGTAGCCGTATTCGCGCTGGAACGCCTGGGTGAACCTGCTCGCGCAGGCATAGCCGCACTGCTGCGCGACGTGCTGCACGGTGTAGCGGCCGGAGTCGATCATTTCGCGCGCCCGCTGCATGCGCAGGCGGCGCAGATAGCCGGCAATGCCCTGCCCGGTGCGCTCGCGGAACAGTTTTTTCAGGTAGCACTCATTGATGCCGGCGCGGCGCGCCAGCTGGGCGATGGTCAGCGGCTGATTCCATTCGGCGTGCAGAATCTCCAGCACTTCGTTGAGCGCGCGCTGCCAGCGTTGCGGCAGCGCGTTGGCGCCGTCCGGCGGCGCGTCCGCGCAGGTCGTCAGGAATCTGAGCAGAATTTCTATGGTCAGCGACTCCAGCTCCAGGCGGGCGAGCAGCGAGTTATGCACTTGCAGATTCAGCACGCGCTGGCAGAGCTGGCACAGGCCGGCCGCCATTTGCGCCGTGGGCCGCAGCACGGCGTATGAACCGTGCCGGTGAAGAAAGGAGATGTCCACGCCCTGTTCCTGCAAAGTGAGAAACATATCGCGCGGGATATCGATAGAGACGCCGCTAAGCAGGCAGCCGGCGGGAACGCTGCGCCGCAGCACGCCAGGCGCGGTACGCAGCAGGATATCCCCGGCCGATGCCGTGAGGCTCGGATAGTTCGCCACGCCGTGGCCGATCTGCCCGCTGACCATAAAGCTCAGGCTGACGCTGTCGGGCAGCGTCGGGTGTTCGTTTTCCAGCGGATGCGTCAGACGGCAGCATCGGCGTCCGACCATGATGCCGTTGTCGAATTCGTGCATATCCGTCCACCCTTCCCCCAGCGCCCGCTGAACCAGGTAGATCTTCCGCTTGCCCGCCGCGCATTGCAGGGGGCAGGAGGCGCAGTCGGATTCGATAAAGTGCGCGTGATGGGCGCTATAGCAACCGCTGTATTGTTCCAGCGGCGATGCCGTTCGCCGCGTTTGTCGGTGGCGCAGGCCGTACGTAGGCATAATGCGTCCTCCCCGTTTTCCGAGCGCCGGCCGCTCGGCAATAAGCGCTGGTAATATCGGTTAAAACATAATCACATCCTGATACAAATACAAATAATTATTATCATTACGCTGATTCTTATTTGCTATAAAGCTGCGCAAACCCGCCTTTCCCGCCGCCGATCGTACTTTCTCCGCCGATGCCAACATTTGCATATAGAAGGATCGCGGGGATCGGGTAAGTTACAGCATTCAACGAGATCGACAGGGCATAGCAGGCGCGACGATAAAGCCGATTCTCCGGCTCCCGTAAGCCTGTCCATCCGTTCTTTTCAACTGGCTGAAGTTTATCAGTCCCGTTTCATGGAGAACTGACATGACTGAATACAAGATGATCATTGATGGAAAGCGGGTGGACGGCGCGGCATCGACATTGCCAGGAAGATCGATACCGGCACGGTCTGGATCAACGAGCATATGGCGATCCATCCGCTGGTCGCCACCGGCGGCGCCAAGCAGTCGGGCATCGGACGGGAGCTGGGCGTGGAGGGCCTTAAGGAGTTCACCCAGGGCAAGGTCATCTGGGCGAGCAAAAACAAGCCGACTTAACCGCTTGGGATTTTGCGCCGGGGATGCCAGGCGCAAAAATCCGCCCTCGCCCCCTTACGCCAGCCAGTCGCGCAGCGCCGTCTCGCACAGGGCGATCAGCGTTTCCGTGGTGTGAACGCGCTCGGCAAACTGCGTGCTTAGCGAAATATGCCGCAGCAGGGAAAGATGGGTGAATCCCTGCACGGCGTCGAGAGTCACGCCGGGGGAATGCGCCAGAAAGGCGTCGCCGAACCCTTGCTCATGGGCCGCCAGCGCCGCGCTGTCCCCATGGCAACGCAGCGCAAACTCCTGCACATGGGCGATATAGTTTCCGGCGTCCAGCGCCGCCGGTCCCAGGCGGCACAGATCGAAATCCACCAGCACCAGCCGCCCCGGCGCATCGTCGGGCACCAGCACCTGATCGAAGTAAAAGTCGCGGTGCAGGCATACGTCGCAATCGTCAATCAACGCTATCGCCCGTTTTTCCGCCGCGTGCAGCAAAAGGTCCAGACGATCGCGCCAGCGGGGGTGGCACGCCGCCACGTCCGCCAGGCGACGCCGCAAGATGGCCAGCTCATCCTCGATGCCCCAGCGGCGGGCCGCGATTTCCCGCCGCAAGGCGCGGTTCTGCTGCAAACGCGCCAGCGCCGCGCCGACGCGCTCTCCCAGCAGACGCAGGTTTTCAGCGTCGGGAAAGAGAAAATCGGCCATCGGTCTGGCCGCCACCCTGCGTTGCAGCCAGAGGTTAAACGCCGGCACCAGAGCCAAAGGCTCGGGCACGGCGACATCCGCGCGGTTATCAAAGCCGTTGCGCCACAGCGTCGACTGGCAGCGGAAGGCGCGTTCGTCCACGCCTTTCTCGCCGTATTTCCCCAACAGCTCCCACGGCGCCGCCTGCGCGGGCGGGCTTATCCGGTAATGCACCAGGGCGCGCTTCCCCGGTTTATGACGCACGATTTCGCTATGGGTCAACCGGCTGCCCGTCGGCGCGCCGGACGCGGCGAGCACCGCGTCGGCGACCCGTTGGCTATCCCGCAGCGCGGCCACGCCGTCGCTCGCCGGCGCGTCGGGCGACGACGCATCCAGCAAGCGCTCCGCCGCGGTCAGCAGGGCGTCGATCTGGGCGGGCCAGCGCGCCGCCCGCTTGCGGAAGGGCTCCGCCGCCAGACAGAGCGCGGCCCAGGCGACGTATCCCCCCAGGTCGCCGAGCGGCAGCGCGCGCCGCGGCAAATAGCCCGCCAGCAAGGCGGCCACCGCGTCGTCCGCCTGCTGGCGGCTCACCGTCCGTTCAATCACCTGTAGCTCCAGCCGCGCCTGAAAGGTGGCGATATCGGCCAGGGGATTGCCGTACGCCGCCCGCTCCCAATCCACGATGCGCAGCGCGCCGTCGCCGCGCAGCCTGATTAGCTGATCGGCGGAAAAATCGCCGTGAATCAGCGTCGGCGGCGTCTTTAGCCGCATCAGACGCCGGGCGATCCGCGTCGCCAGACGGGTAAAGCGCGACACGCTCTGCGGGGCGACGGCCGTCAGCGTGTTCCTTACGCGCCACAGCGCCGCAACGTCGTCGCCGGCGTGGCGGCGCAGCGGCAGCGAAAAATCGCTGTTGTGCACCTCGGCCAGCTTTTCCCCGGCAAGGCGCATCTCCCCGACCGGGCAGTCGCCGCGCTGTTCCGGGCACAGGCTCCCCCCTTCCAGCCAGCGCGTCGCCAGCAGCCGGCGTTGCGCGTCCGCCCCCACTAGCGAGATATGCCCCAGCGCCGCGCCGATGGCGTTGCCCTGCACTATGCGCCCATACTCTTTCGCGCTTGCCCAGCGCAGCACCGCCAGATCTCGCCCGCGGCAGGCGATTCGCGCCACCGCGCGCCTGCCGGGCTTGTAGCGCAGCAACTGCCAGTCAAGCGGCGCCGAGGGGTCGATTTCCGGCAGCCACGCCGCCATCTGCCGGCCGAGTTCGCCGGGATGGTACAGCAGCGATAGCCCCGGCAGGTCGCTATCGTCAGCCGCACTCGCCACCATCACCGCCGCATCCGGCAACAGGTTCGCCGACTGCGGCGCGCGGCGCCGAACGCGGTCGAAACGCTCGGGCGTCAGCGCCTTGGCGTAATAGCGGCGGCGGACGCCGTCGGCGTCGGTAAGCAGCAGCCCGGCGACGCAGCTGGTGGCCGGCTTATAGCGCAGATAGTCGATCGCCAGCGCGCGCGTGCGATCCAGCTGCGGCAGCCGGCGTATGCGCCGCAACAGCGCCTGGGCATCCAGCAGCAGCGACAGACCGGGCAGCGCCGGATCGCCGCTGACTATTTTCGCATCCGCGCCCCGCCACATTTTCGTCTCCCTCCCGCGCCCGCCGTTAGCGTTCATTTTCCCGCCTTTGCAACTGCCACAGCTGGGCGTAGCGCCCGCCGGCGGCAATCAGTTGGTCATGACTCCCCTGCTCGACGATGCGCCCCTGCTCTAAAAACACGATATGGTCGGCGCGCGCGGCGAAAGAGAGATTATGGGTAATCAACAGGCTGGTGCGCCCCCGCATCAGGCGTAGCAGCGCCTCGGTGACGTCGCGTTCGTTTTCGCTGTCCAGGCCGACGTTGGGCTCGTCCAGAATCAGGATCGGCGTGCGGCGGATTGCCGCCCTGGCGATGGAAATCCGCTGCCGCTGCCCGCCGGACAGGGACTGCCCGCCTTCGCTGATAACGGTGTCGTAGCCGTGCGGCAGCGCCGTAATAAACTCATGGGCGTTCGCCAGCCGGGCGGCGGCGATAATCTCCTGCTCGCTAACCGGGCGCTGGGCGGCCAGGGCGATGTTTTCGCGAATGGAGACCCCCAGCAGCAGGCTGTCCTGCGGCACCACGCTGATCTGCCGCCGCAGGCTGCTGATCGTGTAGTCGCCGAGATTGCGTCCGTCGAGTTCGACGGCGCCGGACTGCGGGTCATACAGGCGCAGCAGCAGGCTGCTGATGGTGGACTTTCCCGCCCCGGAAGGGCCGGCGATGGCGACCGAACGCCCGGCCGGCGCGTGCAGGCTGAAGCCGTCCAGAATGCTCAGCATGGCGCCGTCGCGAGTCGCCTGATAGCCAAAGCAGATATTCTCAAAGCGGATATCCCCGGCCGCCGCGTTTAATTCCGCGGCGTGCGGGCCGTCGACGATGTCCGACCGGCGCTCAAGCAGGTCGACCACGCGTTCTCCGGCGGCCAGCGCCTTGGACAGGCGTCCGGTATACTTGGCGTACTCCCGCACCGGACGAAACGAATTTTTCAGATAGGACAGAAAGATAATCAGATCGCCCGGCGACAGTCTGCCGCTGAGCACGCTGCTGGCGCCGCATACCAGCACCAGCGCGGTCGCCAGCGCGATAACCAGATCCACGCTGCGCTCCAGCCCCGCTTCCAGCCGTTTGGATCTGACGTTATGCAGGCTGCTTTGCATATTGTCGTCGCCGAAGCTTTTGATCGCCGCGGACTCCAGGCCCAGCGCCTGCACCGTCGAGATGGCGCCGATAAATTCGGCGGCTTTGGCCGCCAGTTTCCCCTCGCGCCTGCGCTGCTGCCGGCTGACCTCGTGAATATTTCTGGCGGCGCGGCGCGAACGCCACAGCAGAAACGGCATCGGCAGCAGCGCTATCAACGCCAGCCGCCAGTCCAGATACAGCATCACGCCGAACATGCCGGTCAGGATAAGCAGGCTGGCGAGCATCGGCATCAGCGCGGTGACCGTCACCTCGCGCAGCATGCCGATATCGTTGATCAGGCGCATGGTTAAATCCCCCGTCCGCGCCCGATGGTGAAACGACAGCGGCAGATTCAGCAGGTGGGAGAACAGATCCCGGCGCACCTCGCCGAGCACCCGGCTGCCGACCAGCGCCAGCCCCAGGGTGCTGAGATAGCTCATCGCGGCTTTCAGCGCCGCGATGGCGACGACGCCGCCGGCGCAAAACCATAACAGCGCGGTTTTGCTCCAGTTTTCCATTCCCATAAGCCGCGGCGCGGCGGCGGCATCCGTCGTCAGCACCGCGTCAATCACCACCGCCAGCGGCCAGGGCTCCAGCAGGCGCATCGCCGTGGCGAACAGCAAGGCCCCCAGCGAACCCCACAGCAGGCCGCGCTGCGGCGCGAGATAGGGGAGAAAAACGCGGCCGACGTACAATAGCGGGCGGCTATTCATCCGCGTCCCTCCCCGGCCGCGTCGGCCAGCGACAGAATGCGCCCGACGATGGCGTCCCAGCCGTAGCGTTGCGCAACCAGCGCTCGCCCCGCCTGCCCCAGCGTCTGCCGCAGCGCGTCGTCGTCCAGCAGCGCGATCAACGCCTCGCACAGCGCGGCGGGGTCGTCCGGCGGCACCAGCAGCCCGGCCCGCCCCTCCTCCAGCACCTCATGCAGATGGCCGACGCGCGTCGCCACCACCGGCAGCCCGGCGGCCATATATTCATAAATCTTCAACGGCGAAAAATAGAACCCCGCCAGGCGCGGATAGGGCGCCACCGCGATATCCATTTCCGCCAGCAGCGCCGGCACGCGATGCGGCGCGACGGCGCCGGTGAAGCGGGTAAAGGGCAGCAGGTTGTCGCGGGTGACTTTTTCCAGCAGCGGGGCGGATTCGCCGCCGTCGCCCACCACCAGCAGCCGCCCATGCCGACCGCGCCGATGCAGCAGGGCGAAGGCGTCGATCAGCCGATCCACGCCGTGCCAGGGCTTCATCGAACCGAGAAAACCGATGGTGTTTCCGCCGGGGCGAGGCGGCCGCGCCGCCGGAAAACGCGCGAGGTCAACGCCGTTGGAGACCACCACGGCGCGCCCGCCGGATTCGGGAAAGGCATCCAGATACGCCTTTACCCCCGGCGACACCGCGACGATCGTCGCCGCGTCGGCCAGCAGCGAACGAATGACCCGTTCCGCCTGCCGCCGCAGCGGCAGTTCCCGGTATTGCCGCTGCTCCTCGATCAGCGGCGCATTCACTTCCAGCACCCGCCGGATACGGTTTCGCCGCGCAAAGGCCATGCCCGCATGGCTCCACAGAGAATAGCGCTCATACAGCAGATCGAACGGCCCCGAGCGCGCCAGAAGATCCGGCAGAACGCGGTTCGCCGCCAACGCCGCCGTGGCGCGCGCCGCCGCACCGGAGGCCGGCAGCGGCGGCAGCGGCGTCACCTCCAGCGAGCGTAAATCCGGCGGCGGCTCCCCCTCAGGGCGCTGGGCGAACAGCGTCACCCGCGCCCCCCGGCGCAGCAGGCTGCGGATCACCTCCTGAACGTGTATCGACGCCCCTTTGCTGCCGAAGACCGGAATGCCGGGATCGGCACAGATATAGGCGACCCGCATTATTCCCCCCCTCCCGCATGCCGGCCCGGTCCGGCGTCCACCGCCCGGCGAAAAATGTCGCGTAGCACGCCGCTGTTGGCGTCGATGTCGTAATCCCGTTCGATCAACGCCCGCGCCTGCCGCGACAGCCGTCGCTGTCTGTCGGGCGCGGCCAGCAACGCGGCGATGGCGTCCGCCAGGGCGGCGGGATCGCGCGGCGCGACGCACAGGCCGGTTTCGCCGTCGATCACCAGTTCGGGAATGCCCGCCACCCGCGTGGAAATCACCGGCGTCCCCAGCGCCATGGCCTCCAGCAGTACGGTGGGCAGACCGTCCCTGTCGCCGTCGTGGCTGATCACGCACGGGGCCGCCACCATCGCCGCCTGGCGCATCGCCGCGATAATCTCCGCCTGCGGCAGCGCGCCCTCAAGGGTGACGCGCCGCGCCAGACCGGCGGCGTCGATGCGCGTGCGCAGCGGGTCGAGCAGCGGTCCGCCGCCGATCAGCCGGCAGTGGAAATCCTCCCCGCGTTTATCCAGCAGGCTAAGGGCGTCAATCAGCACATCGAAGCCTTTTTTCGCCACCAGCCGGCCCACCGCCAGGATCTGCCTGCCGCGGTTCAGCGGCGGCTCATAGGTGAAGCGGCTCAGGTCCAGCCCGTTGTACAGCCGCACAATATTCCGCGCGTCGTCGCCGTATTTCTCGGTCAAATAGGCCAGGTTATAGTCGGAAACGGTGATGGTTTGCGCCGCGTCGCGCAGTTTCCGATCCAGCCCGACGCTCTTTTCATAGGCGAAATAGATATCTTTGGCGTGGGCGGTAAAGGTGTAGCCGACGTCGCTGAAAGCGGCGGCCAGGCGGGCGATGGTGGTGGCGTGCGTGCCGAAGTGGGCGTGGAGATGGCCTATTCCCCGCGCCTTGACGGCCAGCGCCAGCCTCAGCGCCTGGGCGAACTCATGCACGCTGACGTCTCTGGCCAGGGCGATGCGGGCGCTGAAATCGGCCAGTTTCGCATGCCCTTCCTCCATCAGCTCCCAAAGCGACTCGCTATCGTGCTGCTTGTCCGCCAGCCGGGTAACGGGCGAACGCACCTGGGAAATACAGTCCTGAAAATGGGTTTCCGCCACCGGCCCCAGCGCGAAAATATCCACGCGGATGCCGGCCCTTTCATGGGCCAGAATTTCATTCACCACAAAGGTTTCGGAAAAGCGCGGGTAGCGTTTAAGCACGTACCCCACGTACAGCGGGCTTTGGTTCATTCACCGTTCTCCCGTTGAGGATGGATGCCGCCGTCCGCGTACTTCGCGGCCAGCAGCGCCTGCACTCTGTCGGCGACGCCGTCGAGTCCGTTGAAATTGAGCGCCGCCCGGCGCCGCGCCGGGCGCGGCGGCATCGCCAGCCAGTCGCCGAGCGCCGACGCGGTCAAATCCGCCGGGTGGAGACAGTCCACCAGCCCCAGTTCCGCCAGGCGGGTGGCGCGGATCCACTGTTCCTGGCGCAGCGTGACGCGCGGCACAATCAACGCCCGCTTGCGGTACGACAAAATTTCCGTGGTGGTGTTGTATCCCCCCATGGCGACCACGCACTCCGCGTGGCGCATGAGCGTCAGCGGATCGGCGGCGAACTCCATTATCAGCATGTCTTGCCGCCGGCCCACCCGCTCCCGCAGGCGCGCCTTCTCCTGCGGCGGCATCATGGCGCCGGTAATCAGCACCCCGGTCATGCCGGCGGGCATGCGGGCGTTGGCGAACGCGTCGGCCAGCGGCCCGCCGTCCTGACCGCCGCCCACCACGCACAAGGCGTAGGGCGACGCCAGCCCCGGCAGGATTTCCGCCGGGCCTTTGCCGGAGGAGGCTCGCTGCCTGGCATCCAGATAGCCGACAAAAGAGACTTTTTGGCACAGGCTGCGGTCGAAGCGATAGCATTGCGGCAGGTTGTAAACCACCCGGTCGCCATAGATCCAGATGGAAGAAATATACTCGCGGATAACGTGCATATTATTCAGCTTGTTCCACTGGCGGCGCACGGCGGCGGGCTCGTCGATAATGTCCCGCAGCCCGAGCACAAGGTGCGCCCCCTTCTGCGCCATCATCGGCAGCGAGGCGTCCAGTTCCGACATGGCGCCGCGCGGCACATTGTCAATCACCAGAATATCCGGCTCGAACGCCTCCAGCGCGGAATAAATAATCCTTGAGCGCAGCATCACCAAACGGCGAATATCCTTTCCCAGCGAGCGGGGTAAATAATCGCCCTGCGGGGTTTTTAAATACGTCGGCAGCGTAACCGTATCGATCCCGATGGGTAACGGGAATTTTCCCGCTTCGCGCACGCCGGTTATCAACAATATTTCCGCCGCCGGAAAACGCGTCAGGATAAACTCGGCCAGCAGCATATTGCGGCGAATATGCCCCAACCCCATCGTGTCGTGTGAATAAAAAGCCAGCCTGGGCGTTACCTTGATCAATACTCCTCCTTTTGGACCGTCTGCGGCCGCCGCGCTTATTAAAATACCGACCGTCAATCGCGGCGGAATAAATCCCGGCTATAGACTTTTTCCCGGCACGTCGTTAGCTGGTCGGAAAGTCGATTCGCCACAATAACGTCCGACTGCGATTGAAACGCGCCGAAATCGGAAATGACCGGGGCGTGATGAAATAGCGCTTCCCGCAGCCCCGGTTCATACACAAGCACTTTTATCCCCTGCGCTTGCAGGCGCTTCATTACGCCCACAATGGACGAGTCGCGAAAATTATCGGCGCCGCTCTTCATAATCAGCCGATAAATACCGACGGTGCGGGGAGCGCGGCGCAATATAGCCTCGCTGATAAAATCCTTGCGGGTATGATTGGCCTCGACGATGGCGCGAATAAGGTTATTCGGCACACGGCGACAATTGGCCAACAGTTGTCTGGTGTCTTTGGGTAAACAGTAACCGCCGTAGCCGAAGGAGGGATTGTTGTAATAATCGCCGATGCGCGGGTCGAGGCACACGCCTTTAATGATCTCCGCGCTATCCAGACCGAATAATTCCGCGTAGGTGTCCAGCTCGTTAAAATAGGCGATGCGCATCGCCAGGTAGGTATTGGCGAACAGCTTTATCGACTCCGCCTCGGTCGATCCGGTAAACAGCACCTCGATATCTTTTTTCTTCGCGCCTTCCGCCAGCAGCGCCGCAAAGCGGCGCGCCGCTTCGCCCTTATCGCCGACGATAATGCGCGCCGGGTGGAGATTATCGTACAACGCCCGCCCTTCGCGTAAAAACTCCGGCGAAAAGAACAGGTTATCGATTTCATACTTGGCGCGCAGATGCTGCGTAAAGCCGATGGGAACGGTGGATTTGATGACCAGCGCCGCGTCGGGCGCAAGATGGGGCGATGCCTCGCGAATCGCCCGCTCGACGGACGAGGTATCAAAATAGTGCGTCTGCGGATCGTAATTCGTCGGCGTGGCGATAATAATGAAATCGGCATGGCGGCACGCCGCCGCTATATCTTCGGTAGCGCGCAGGTCGAGTCGGCGATGAGTTAAATAATGGCTTATCTCGGCGTCGGAAACCGGCGATTGCCGCTGATTCAGCAAGTCGACCCTGGCCGCATCAATATCATACGCCACCACCTCATGCCGCTGCGCCAGCAGAACGGCATTAGACAGCCCGACATAACCCAATCCGAAAACGGCAATTTTCATAGCGCGCCACTTACCAAGTTTTGCAAAAGTGATATGAATAAATTGATGCTGCTACATAATGGCGTTGATTCATCACCGGAACCAAACCCATAGCTAGCCTTCTAATAATAAGCAGCAACAATCGTTGACGGTTAATTAAATTACAAAACCTCTTATCTTAATGCATTCGAGTATTCAATATCCGCATCATCATTACTCTACGGGTATTCGCAGTAGGTAAACTACTTGGCATAACAATGGGTGTCGAGTTCTGATTTTATAAATCATTTACAGATCACAAAATTTCTAACCCGAACGGAGAAATAAGTAAAGCTTTTACATAAAACATCAGGTTGTATTATTCTATCTATCGGCCATTCGCTATACTTATCCCTGTTTCATCCGGCTGGTTTTTCGTTATTATCTGACCACATGGAGTGTAAGGAATAATGCGTTTTTTCTTTTATATTTCCGGTTACTGCCTGTTTTTTATATCTTCTTTTTCTTTTTCAGAAGATATATCCAAAAAACAAATTAAGAATTTACCTATAGACAAAAACGGAAGAAATATAGTTATTTCCGACCCCACTAAAAACGATATATATAAATCGAAAAATAAGAAAACGAATAGCGATATCGCCCCGGAGAATAGACCCTTTATCACCGCGGACTTCACGCTAAAGCTCACCGGCGAACGGTTTCATAACGCCAAATTAAGGCGCGGCGATAAAAAAGAGACGGAGAGCGAATGGGGGCCGATGCTGCGCGCCCAAATACGCACCGATGACGATTATCCGCTATTCGCTTTCGCCGAACTGGAATGGGAAAAAACCGTCAGCCGCGAAACCGGAGAGGATACCGAACGAAAAACCACCCTGGATCTTAACCAGGCCTATCTCGGCATTAACGACCTATTGCCCGACGGCCGCATCAGGCTGGGACGCTGGCTGTTTCGCGACGAGCGCGAATGGCTGTTCGATGAAAATCTGGACGGCGCGCACGCGCGGTGGCGGCATGACCGCTGGCGGATAGAGGCGCTCGGCGGCCGCGTCAACCACTGGCAGCGCGACCTGCTGGACAGTTCGACGAAGAACGATAGCCCCGTCAACACCGGCGCCGTGCTGGTGCGCAGGAAAATGGCGGACGAGTGGCTGGTGGGGCTTTACGGCGTATGGCAGCGCGATACCGCCGCGCAGCACGACCGCCAGCTCAATCTCGGCGTGCGCTCGCACAGCAACGCCGAAGAGGGCTGGCGCCACTGGCTGGAGCTTGGCATGGTGCGGGGACGCCAGTCGGGCGCGGATCTGCGCGGCTACGCCGTCGACGTGGGCGCAACCTATCGGCTGAGCCAGGACGGGTCGGCGCCGCGCATCACCCTGGGCTACGCCTGGGGCAGCGGCGACGACGGCGATGACGACGGCCGGCGCCGGAAACATTACCGCCAGACCGGGTTGCAGTCCAACGAGGCGACGTTCGGCGGCGAGGCGAAATTCAAAATCTATGGCGAAACCTTCGATCCCCAGCTCACCAATATGCATATTCTCACCGCCGGGGTCGGCTTCAATATCACGCCGCGGGCAACGGTGGATCTGGTCTATCACCATTACCGGCAAGACAAGCTGGCGCCGTTGGCGGATAACGCGGCGGAACTATCCCCCAGAGACGACCAGAGAAGCACCAGAACGCTGGGTTCCGAACTGGATCTGGTGGTGGGCTGGGAGCCGCGGGACAATATCAAGGTGGAATCCGCCGTCGGCTGGTTCCGCCCGTCGGAGCGCTTTCGTACGCCGTCCGGCCCGCGCAGCGCCGACGCCTATTCCGCCTGGATTGAAGTAGAGGTGGGATTTTAACCGTATAAAAAATATGCCGCCCGTATCGCTACGGACGGCATAGTCGGCGTTTTCACCGTAAGACGGGCTAGCGAGCGGCCAGTTGCGCCACCCGGTCCGCCAGGAAATCGATCTCCTGCGGCGTGTTGTAGAAAGCCAGCGAGGGCCTTACCGTGCCTTCATAGCCGAAATGGCGCAGAATAGGCTGCGCGCAGTGATGCCCGGCGCGCACCGCGATCCCCACCTGGCTGAGATGGCGGCCTACGTCCTCGATATTATGCCCTTCCAGCACGAACGACAGCACGCTGGTCTTTTGCGCCGCCGTGCCGATCAAACGCAACCCCGGAATACGGGACAGTTTCCGAATGCCGTATTCCAGCAGCGCATGCTCGTACTGGGCGATGTTTTCAATACCCAGCGACGACACGTAATCGAGCGCGGCTCCCAGTCCGACGGCATCGGCGATATTCCCGGTCCCGGCCTCGAACTTGTTCGGCGCCGGCTGATACTGGGTCAGTTCGAAGGTCACATCGGCGATCATATTGCCGCCGCCCTGATAAGGCCGCGCCTCCTCAAGCACCTCCCGCTTGCCGTATACCGCGCCGATGCCGGTGGGACCAAAGACTTTATGTCCGGAAAAGACAAAGAAGTCCGCATCCAGCGCCGTTACGTTAACCGGGATATGCGAGATGGACTGCGCGCCGTCGATGGCGATGCGCACCCCGAAGCGATGGGCGATCGCCACCAGCTCCTGGATGGGCGTCACCGTGCCCAGGGCGTTCGATACGTGGGTCGCCGATACGAAGCGGGTCTTGTCGTTGAACAGCCGGGTGTACTCCTCAAGGCGTATTTGCCCCTGCTCATCCACCGGCGCCACGCGGATCACCGCGCCGGTTTCCTGGGCGATCAGCTGCCACGGCACAATATTGGCGTGATGCTCCAGCAGGGTGAGAATAATTTCATCCCCCGGCCGCAGCAGCGGCTTCACATAGCTATGGGCAATCAGGTTCAGCCCTTCGGTGGCGCCGCGCACGAAAATGATATTGTCCGGCCCCGGCGCGCCGATGAAACGCGCCACCTTGTCGCGCGCGGCCTCGTAGGCATCGGTGGAACGCGCCGCCAGCGTATGCGCCGCCCGGTGGATATTGGAATTTTCATGCAGATAGAAGTGGCTGATGCGGTCGATCACCTGCTGCGGACGCTGGGTGGTGGCCGCATTGTCCAGCCAGACAAGCGGATGGCCGTCCACCTGCTCCGACAGAATGGGGAAATCGGCGCGGATGCGCTCAACCGGGATCTGGCCGACCCGCGCCGCGGGAGCGAGAACGGACTCCTGCGACGGCGACGGGTGATTCACCGCGCCGTACGGCGCCGCGGGGGCGCCGTTTTGTCCGAGCGGCACCACGCGCGGCGCATAGCCGGGCTCGGGGGCGCCCTGCGCGCCGGGTTGCCCGCCGACCGCCGACCGCTCGGCCAGCAGCGCGTAGAGATCGTGCTCATCCGGCAGGCCGTAATCGTTCGCCGAATAGAGCCGATCCGGCGCATTGCCCCAGGGGTCCGGCTCGCCGCCGTATAGCGCGCGTTTATTCGTAGTCATAGTACTCACCTACTTCAACGTCTTCCAATACCGCAATGGCGTCGTCAGCCAGGATAGCAGCAGAGCAATAGACCGAAAGTAGATAAGACGCCACGCCGTTGTCGTCAATGCCTCTGAAGCGCACCGACAATCCGCGGGACTGTTCATTGGGCAGCCCCGACTGATACAGGCCCAGCACCCCACGTTTGGCTTCGCCGGAACGGATCAGCAGAATATTGGTTTTACCGCTTTGCCCTTTCGGATTCTTTAAGCCGTCCACGAACAGTTTATCGGAAGGGATCAAGGGGATGCCGCGCCACAGAATAAAGGTTCCGCCGTGGATCGTCGCGGTGACGGGCGGTACGCCGCGGCGCGTCGCTTCGCGTTCGAACGCGGCGATGGCGCGCGGGTGCGCCAGGAAGAACGACGGCTCTTTCCACACTTTGGAAATCAGCTCGTCCAGGTCGTCCGGCGTCGGCCGGCCTCTGCGCGTCTGGATGCGCTGCGAGTCGGCGACGTTTTTCAGCAGGCCGTAATCATCGTTATTGATTAACTGGCTCTCCTGACGCTCGCGCAGGCTTTCGATGGCCAGATTGATCTGTTCCGCCGCCTGATCGAACGGCGAACTGTAGATATCGGCGATTTTGGTATCGACGTTGACGATCGTGGCGATCGAATCCAGCTGATACTCGCGCGGTTTGGTTTGATACTCGATATAGCCTTTGGGTATTTCAATGCGGGTGGGATCCTGGCTGCACAGGATATCCAGCGGCGTATCCCCTTCCACCACCTTGTTGACGCGGTATATCCCGGCTTCCAGCCCTTTGTACTCAAGAAAGCGAGACACCCAGCGGGGGGTAATGGCGCCAAACTGCGGTGCCGTTTTGGTCACATTCGCCAACTGATAAGCGGCTTCGCGCCCCAGTGCGTTCAATTGCGTTTTCTTCTCAGCCATGATGCTTCCTTCTTTTCCATTAATAGGTGTATAAGACGTTGGTCAAGGATACTGCGGTGCAATCCCTCAATATTGCGGTAAGCGGGCATCCACATCCCGCGCCCAGGCATTGATGCCATCTTTTAAATTCAATAACCTCCCTTTATATCCGGCATGTTGTAACGCGCGAATGGCAAAGATGCTGCGCTGCCCGATTTTGCACAGAAACACCGCATCGACGGCAGGATCAAACTCGTCGATCCTTCTGATTATCTGACCCAGCGGTATCACCTTGGCATCAGGGAATTTCACAATGGCGCGTTCATGAGGTTCGCGGATATCGATGAGTTGCAGCGGCTTGTCGTCGTCCAGCCAGGCCTTTAACTCCAGCGCGGTCACGCTTTCGATAGGCTCTTCTTCCGTCGACGGTTTCAGACCGCAGAATTCATCATAATCAATTAGCTCTCGGATGCTTGGATGCGCGCCGCAGATCGGGCAATCGGCATCTTTTTCCAGCTGAAGCTCGCGCTGTTTCATCTGCCACACATCGAACAGCAGCAGGCGGCCGATCAGGCTGTCGCTGCCGCCCACCACAAGTTTGATGACTTCCGCGGCCTGAATGGTGCCGATAATGCCGGGCAGAACGCCGACCACGCCGCCTTCGGCGCAGGAAGGCACCAGTCCCGGCGGCGGAGGCGCCGGATAGAGGCAGCGATAGCACGGGCCTTCTTTGGCGTAAAACACGCTGGCCTGCCCTTCGAACTGGAAGATGGAGCCGTAGACGTTGGGTTTGCCCAGCAGGACGCAGGCGTCATTAATCAGGTAACGGGTGGGATAGTTGTCGGTACCGTCCACCACGATGTCGTATTCCCGGATGATATCCAGCGCGTTGCCGCTGTTTAGCTGCGTGTTATAGGTCACCACCTCCACGCCGGGATTAATGGCCTTGATGCGATCCTTGGCCGAGGCCACCTTCGGGCGGTCGATATCCCTGGTGCCGTGAATGATCTGGCGCTGCAGGTTGGATACTTCGACAAAATCAAAATCCACTATTCCTATGGTGCCGATCCCCGCCGCCGCCAGATAGAGCGCCACCGGCGCGCCCAGCCCGCCCGTGCCCACCAGCAGCACGCGCGCGCTTCTTATGCGCTGCTGCCCCTCGACGCCGACCTCCGGCAACAGCAAATGGCGGCTGTAACGCGCGATATCGGCGTTGGACAACTCCGCCAGACGATCGTCGGGAATGATACTCGCAATACTCATGCCGCCTCTCCCGCTCCTCCGGCTATCGCCGGCACCAGAATGACTTCACTGCCGTCGCCCACCGGCGTATCCAGCCCTCCGGTGGTTTTGATATTCTTTTCATTGACGTAAAGGTTGATAAACGAACGCAGCGCGCCGTCATCCTCATACAGGTGCTGGCGAATATCGGGGTATTTATCCGCCAGCGCGCCGATCAGCTGCCCCACGGTATCGCCCTCCAGGCTGATTTTCGACTGACCGTCGGTAAAGGCGCGCAGCGCCGTTGGAATCAATAAAGTTGCCGCCATGGTTAATCCTCGCTAAATAGGGTGTTCAGTTATTGTCGACGTCTTCCTGAATAAAACGTTCACGGTCGGGCGTCAGCCGCCAGCTGGTAAAGTCGCCGGATACCCGTTTTTCCACCGCCACAATGATGTAGGCGTAGAAAGGCAGAGCGTGCACCCGGTCGAATTCAGAGGGAACGGCCGGGTGATCCGGGTGGGAATGGTAGAAACCGATCACCTCGATCCCCTGCTTGCGGGCAACCAGCTCCGCGCGCAAAAAGTCGTCCGCGGTAATCACGAAACGATGATACTGTTCCTCCTCTTCCCGCCCGTTCTCGATGGGCAGGATCTGATCGACTATCGCCTCCCCCTGTTCGTTGCTGGCGCCCAGCAACACGCCGCAACACTCGTTGGGATAGGCTTTTTCGCCTTCCAGCCGGATTAACCGCTCCGTCTCTTTCGATAGCCGTATCATAGATTTTCATTCCAAAAAGGGTCCGCCGTATAGCGTGAACCGGTATCACAAAGTATGGTAACCACCACGGCGTCCGCCGCCAGGGTGCGTTTAAGTTTTACCGCCGCCGCCACATTCGCCCCCGACGACACGCCGACGAAGATGCCTTCCCGCTTCGCCAGGCGCCGCGTCATCGCATAGGCCTCTTCCGTCGTCACGGTTATCACCCCGTCATGCAGCGTTTCATCCAGAATGCCCGGCTTGATGCTGCTGGCCATGTGCTTGGTCCCTTCGATACCATGCAAAGGGGATGCCGGTTGTACCATCAGCGTCTTGATCGACGGATTTTCCTGCTTCAGACGCCGGGCGCTGCCGACAAAGGTGCCGGAGGTCCCCACGCTGGCGAGGAAATGTGTCACACGATGGTGCGTTTGCCGCCAGATTTCCAGCCCGGTGGTGGTGAAATGCGTCTGGACGTTAACGTCGTTGTTGTATTGATCGGGGTAAAAATAGCGTTCGGGGTCCGCCGCCACGCGCTCCTTGACCGCCAGATAGGCGCCGTCGGAACCCTCCAGGGGATCGGTTTCCACGATGGCGGCGCCGTAATGGCTGATAATTCGTTTGCGCTCGATGCTGGTATTCCGCGGCATAAAGAGGACGACCTGATAACCCAGCACCGCGCCGATCATCGCGTAGGCAATGCCGGTATTACCGCTGGTGGCGTCAATGATGGTTTTTCCGGGGGTCAGCTTTCCGCTGGCGATGCCGTCAAGGATCATGGCTTTTGCCGCGCGATCTTTAACGGAACCGCTGGGGTTCATAAATTCCGCTTTGCCGAATATGGGAACGTCAGATATATCTTCGGATAAATTCTTTAATGCTATCAATGGGGTATTACCGACCAGATCCAGAATACTCATATATCTTCCATACAAATGGTTATATTTTTATTACTATTATGTCAGCAGGCGATTTTCTTTATTGACCCAACTCGCAATTTGCGCCGGAAAATATAAACGACCAACAATTTAATCCGCGGCGGATTAAATGCCGTCGCCATCCTTATATTGCGTTTGCAATGCGCTGGCCTGGCGAATATTACTTTCCGGCGGCACGTCGCGCGTTAACCAGACGTTGCCGCCGATGGTCGAACGGGCGCCGATACGGATCCGCCCCAGCAGCGTCGCGCCGGCATAAATGACCACGTCATCTTCAATAATCGGGTGGCGGGGATAATTCTTTTGCAGATTGCCGGAACTGTCGGTGATAAAACGTTTGGCGCCCAGCGTCACCGCCTGGTAAATACGCACCCGCTTGCCGATAATCGCGGTTTCGCCTATTACCACGCCGGTGCCGTGATCGATAAAAAACCCTTCGTCTATCTGCGCGCCGGGGTGGATATCGATACCGGTCTGGCTATGGGCCTTTTCACTGATGATCCTCGCCAGCAGCGGCAGATCCAGCAGATATAGCTGGTGGGCGATGCGATGATGGATAACGGCGTAGATCCCCGGATAGCAGATCAACACCTCGTCGACGCTGTGCGCGGCGGGATCGCCCTGATAGGCGGCGAGAATATCGTTATCCAGCTGTTTGCGGATCTCGGGCAGCCTGGCGGCGAAGGCTTTCACGCGCCTGACGGCTTCCCCGAACCCGGCGGCGTCTTCATCACGCGGCGGCGTATCGCCACGCTGTTCCTGCCGACCGGCCTGTTCTTGTGAAGCGGGCTGTTCTTGTAAACTGGAATAGTAGCGCAATTCCAGGCTGGCCTCTTCCGCCAGGCGGTCCAGGGCGGTGCCTAGCAAATACCCCACGTAATAGTCTTCATTTTCCTTGCGCAGCTCGCTGATGCCCAGACGCATCGGATATAACCCTTTTATCAGGGTATCCGCAATCTCGGACACTTTCTCTTTCGACGGTATCAGGCGCTTATCCAGATAATCGCTCGGGTAATATTTTCTCCGCCATTGCTGACGAACCGCGCTCAGTTCCTTCACCACGTCGTCCAGATGCCAATTTACATGGCTTTGCTGGATAAACAACAACTCGCCCACATCCTGCTCCGCCATGATTTTTCCTCGTATTTTGACGTCTCGTGAAGAATGAATCACTTGGCTATAGATTTATTATCGCCAACCAATCAAAGCAAATGCTTTTATCGGATTAGAATAGTAAGGAAATGGATATGTCCCCATTTCCCCGGCCGGCGGTTCCCTGCCGCCGAACCCGCCGAGCGGCCGGTTTTCGCCGCCGCGGCACGACCCGCGGAGGAGGGAAACGGACGCGGGTCGCTTTATCCCCCCGCGCCTCGTTTTCGGCATCAAAGCCCGAGCAGCTTATCCACCATCACATTCAGCTGGATCCAGAACGTATAGCCGTCCTCGGGCTTGACGCCGGAATAAGGATACTGCCAGTTGGTGTTATTCCAGGTGCGGGCGCCGACCATCTGCAGATTCACCTCCGGCGTCAGCATAATCGAGGCGTCGATGCTCAGCTGATACTCGTTGCGCGGCACCCGCCACCCCGTTCCGCCCTCAACGGCGAACACATCCTGCAGGTAGTCCCGCTCGCTGCCGGTCAGTTTGGCCCAGCGGAACGTCAGGCCGTAGCTGTCGTGGGGGCGGCTCTGCCAGGGACCGGACCACATGATCCCCGCATCCGCCAGCGTGGCGAGCCCTTTATACGCCTCGGACCCCAGGGTGTGCGTCACGCTGCCGTACAGGCTTACCGCGCTGGGGAAAGGGTTCTGCGCATCGCTCCCGCCGTCGCGCCGCCACAACGCTTTTTTGGCGGTGAGATAAAAGCCGGAGACGCCGTTATGGGTGCGAACCGGGGAGCTGTCGTCGTACACCTTGGAGGTGCCGTTTACCGTGTAGTAGACGTCGTCGTATTCCATAAAGTTATGGAATCCCAGGATCTCCCAGTTAAAGGGGTACGGCTCCTGCCGCCAGTTGACGCGCCGCGCCACGTTGGCGACCAGCAGGGTGTTGCCGCTTTCGAAGTCGTCGTCCCAGCGCTCCCAGCCGTTGGTGAACGGAAACGCCTGATAGGTGCGCCAGGCGCCGATGCCCGACTCCAGCGTCGGCGTAAAGCGGTAGCCGATGTGCGCGCCCCAGCCGGCATAAGGCATCGGCGCGAACACCGCGGTGCCGTTCAGAATGGTGTTTACGCAGGAAATCTCGATATTGCAGTTGTTGTAGCCGAAAAACAGCGCCGGGTTGCTTTTGCCGATATCGATCGACAGTCGATCGTCGAACAGCTTCTGCTCATAGGTGAGACGCATCATATGCGCCACCTTGGGACTGTAGGGCGGCGGGTTGCCGGCCAGCACACCGCCCGACTGGTTGCCGAGCTCCAAATTATGGATAAATGGCACCCACTGTTGCATAAAGTGAATGCTCCCGCCGGGGATCAGCCCCATACGGTCCAGATCGAAGTCCGCGCCGGCCATAAACACGGTCATCGTTTCGTGCTGGCCGGTGCGGGTCCCCGCGCTGGGGTTTCCCAGCCAGTGCTGGCTGGCGATCAGGTGCGGCGTGACGCCATGCTCCGCCAGCCATTTCCCCGCTTCGGACAGCGGGCGCTCAGGCGCCGGCTCGGCGGCCAGCGCCTGAGCGCCCGTCAGCAGCATACCGGACGCAATAACGCCAACGGGCAGCATCCTCGCCCCTATATTACGAAATGTTGTATTCATTGTTCTATCCCACCGGTAGCAATGAGACGAGAGCAGCCGGTCATTAAATAACCAAAAACCACAGAGCGGCTTATTTACCCCTCTTCATTGCCGGTTATTTATTCCGACCCTGTCACAGCGGCGACAAACGGCCTTCAACGGGCGTTGAATTAAGGTTTGTTGATGCTCTTCTCTGTCATAAATAGCGTTAATGACGACGCGCTAATAATACGGCCGGCAACCGGCCGTATTATTACCCTGCTGTTTCTGTCTCTGTTTATTAGTAATGCGTCATAAGGCGTTAATTTACCGCCGTCCGCATAATGTTGAATTATTGAATAAATACCTCATGGTCATTTCTCTCCTGTTGTTACAGAGTCGACGCCATTCATATTGCCTGGGCGTGGTCAGCGGACCGGCAATCCCGCCAGTCCGCCTTCTCTGTCAAAGACCGAGCAGTTTGTCCGCCAGCACGTTCAGCTGCAGCCAGAACGTATAGCCGTTCTCCGGCTTGACGCTGGTGTAGGGATACTGCCAGTTGCTGTTGTTCCAGGTGCGGGCGCCGATCAGCTGTAGATTCACTTCCGGCGTCAGCATAATGGAGGCGTCGATGCTCAGCTGATACTCGTTGCGCGGCACCTGCCACCCCGTCCCGCCCGACACGTCGAACATATCCTGCAGGTAGTTCTGCTCGCTGCCGGTCAGTTTGGCCCAGCGGAACGTCAGGCCGTAGCTGTCGTGAGGACGGCTCTGCCACGGACCGGACCAGATCAGCCCGGCGTCCGCCAGGGTGGCGATCCCCCGGTGCGCGTGCGACTGCAGGGTGTGCGTTACGCTGCCGTGCAGGCTTACCGCGCTGGGGAAAGGATTCTGCGTATCGGTTCCGCCGTCGCGCCGCCACAGCGCTTTCTTGGCGGTGAGATAGACGCCGGAGACGCCGTCATGGGTACGCGCCGGGGAACTGCCGTCGTACACCTTGGAGGTGCCGTTTACCGTGTAGTAAACGTCGTCATACTCCTTGAAATTATGGAATCCCAAAACCTCCCAGTTAAAGGGATACGGCTCCTGCTGCCAGTTGACGCGCCGCGCCACGTTGGCGACCAGCAGGGTGTTGCCGCTGTCCAGGTCGTCGTCCCAGCGTTCCCAGCCGTTGGTGAATGGAAACGCCTGATAGGTGCGCCAGGCGCCGATGCCTGACTCCAGCGTCGGCGTAAAGCGGTAGCCGATGCGAGCGCCCCAGCCGGCATAAGGCGGCGGCGCGAACACCGCCGTTTCATTCAGTATGGTGTTTACGCAGGCCGAGGGAATATTGCAGTTGGTGAAACCGAAGAATTGTCCCGGGTTGCTCTTGCCGGCCTCAATCGACAGCCGATCGTCGAACAGCTTCTGCTCATAGGTGAAGCGCATCAGATGCGCCGTTTTTGGAATGTAGGGCGGCGGGTTGCCGGCCAGCACGCCGCCCGACTGGTTGCCGAGCTCCAGATTATGGGTAAAAGGCACCCATAGCTGCATAAAATGGATGCTCCCGCCGGGAATAAGCCCCATGCGGTCCAGATCGAAGTCCGCGCCGGCCATAAACATGGTCAGCGTTTCATGCTGGTCGGTGCGGGTTCCCGCGCTGGGGTTGCCCAAATAAAGCTGCGAGACGATCAGATGCGGCGTGACGCCATGCTCCGCCAGCCATGTTCCCGCCTCCGACAGCGGGCGTTCAGACGCCGGCTCGGCGGCCCGCGCCTGAACGCCCGTCAGCAGCATACCGGACGCAACGACGCCGACGGACAGCATCCTCGTCCATATATTACGGTGTGTTATTTTCATTGTTCTATCCCACAGAGATAATGAGACGAGAACAGCCGGTCATTGAATGACAAAAAACGGCAGAGCGACTTATTTATCCTTATTCATCGCGGCTATTTATTTCCGCTTTACGCGTTCCATAAAGGAAACTCCGCGGCTTTTATCGGGTACTGAACAAGGTTTATTCACGCTCTTTTCGGTCATAAATAGTGTTAATGACGGTACGATAATAATTATTCTCTGACTGTCAGATTTATTATTAGCGCGCTGTTTCCGCCTCTGGTTGTAATTAATGCGGCACATTCTGGCGGTGCCGCATAAGTTATAGAAATAATAGGGCTACTTTTTCAGAACAGATTGCGCCGCGTGCTCGCCGGCGATACGCCCGGAGTTCAGCGCAAAGCCGTTCGCCAATCCCTGATAAGGCGGATAGCCCGGTACGCTGTAAAAGCCGGCCGCATTGTTCCCCACCGCATACAGACCGGCAATGGGCTGAAGATCCGCATTGGTGACCTGCAGGTCGGAATTCACCCGCACGCCGCCCAGGGAGCTCAGGCTGACCACCACCGCTTTAAAGGCATAGAAAGGCCCTTTTTCGACGCCGTACGCCAGATATTCCGCCTTTTTGCCGAAATCCTTATCCTGTTTGGCCTTCACGTTGCCGTTATAGCGGTCGACGGTGGCTTTCAGACTCTCGGGGGCGATCCCCATGCGCGACGCCAGTTCGGCGATGTCCTTGCCCTTGACGATCGACTTGCTGGTTCCGCCTCTGGTGCCCGCATCCGCCAGCGCGACGAAGTCGCCGGGTTTGGGCGGGTTGGCCGGACCGGCTCCCGACAGCGGGAACGGCATGGCGTTTTTGGTGAAGGATTTCAACGTCGGCGTATCGACGATAATGTAATAATGGCCGCCGACGGAGTAGGCGACGTTGGCCCAGAAGGCGGTATCGTAGATATGGCCCTCGTCCGCAAAGCGTTCACCGACCACGTCCACCCACAGCAGCGGCGATTTCAGCAGCCAGATCAGCGGGCTGTCCAGCGCCGCCGCGTCGCCGCCGCCGTGATGCGCCCCTTCCGAAGGCTCGATGTCCACCAACTGGGCGGCGTGGATCAGGGCGGACTGCATATCCCATTTCGCGCCGCCGGCCTTCCAGGCCATTTCCAGCCCCTCGCCCATATTGGGCCATGCCAGCGGGAAAATATTCTCCGTCAGCATCGCGTCATCCAGCATCTTTTTGTTAGCGCCGAAGCCGCCGCTGGCCAGAATCACCGCCTTGGCGTGTACGGTTAATTGACCGCCGTCCGCTTTTTCCGCGATCAGCCCGGTCACTTTGCCTTTATCATCCTGAAGCAGCGATTTGCCGACGGTTTTGGTCAGCACTTTGCCGCCCAGCTTGGCGAATTCGTCGTACAGCGTCTTATAAGCCGCTTCGCCGCCGTTTTTAATGCGGTGATATACGTCCGATTTAATCGGATCTTCCAGGTGCGCCTGCTGTACCGAGCTCTGCTTGGCGTCGCGCGTGGTCTCCACGATGTCCAGCTCCACGCCGTGTTTGATCATCCAGTCAACCGTCGACGCCGATTTATCGACGATCCTTTTGGTCAACGGGCCGTTGGAGAGATACTGGTTATATTCCAGCAGCCGCTGGGTCAGCTCGGCGGCGGTGTACTTCATGCCCTTCGCTTTCTGCAGCGACGACTCTACCGCGGTAAAACCGCTGGCCATGCGCCCCGCGCCGCCCAGCACCGGCATTTTCTCTATCACCAGCACCTTGGCGCCTTTTTCCGCCGCGGCCAGCGCGGCCGCGGTGCCGGAAACGCCGCCGCCCACCACCACCACGTCGACGCTGGTTTCCTCATCCTGCCCCTGTTTCGCCACCTTGCCCTGGTAGCGCGCCACGTCCGCGCCCGCCTGACTCAGCGCCGCGGAGACCGCCTTCTTCACCGCGTTGCTGGTCATGGTCGCGCCGGTCACGCCGTCCACATTCAGGCTCTGATGCTCGACAATCGCCCGCCCCACTTCCGGACCGGCCTTGCCGCCCAGCTCCGGCGTTTCCTTGCTGGCATCCACCGCGATATCCTTGATAACCCCCGCGGCATCAATGGTGACCGTCACGCCGACTATCCCTTCGTTGCCCTTTTCCGTGGCGCTGTACTGGCCGGCTGTAATCGCGGCATGGGCCGATGCGCCCAACATACCGCACGCCAGCAACATCATGGCGAGCCGCCGTTTATAGGTGCGTCCTCTATTTTTCGTTATCATAATTTCACCTTTATAGAGTTATATTCAAACTGCCGACAAAGTTATGCGCTTTGCCATTAATGACCCCGCCCGGCCAGACTCCCTCCCCTGCGAAGGGGAGGGCCGGGGTGGGGTGAATCACAGCGCGGATGATGCCTGCCGCTCCCCCCTCCCAGCCTCCCCCTTGTCAGGGGGAGGAGCCAATTGGGGTATGCCCTGCGCCGATATATGCTATATACGCTCCACTATCACCGCCACGCCCTGCCCGCCGCCGACGCAGAGCGTCGCCAGCCCCAGCGTTTTGTCCCTGTCCGCCAGCGCATGCAGCAGCGTTACCAGGATCCGCGCGCCGGATGCGCCGATGGGGTGCCCCAGAGCAATGGCGCCGCCGTTGATATTGGTTTTATCCATGTCCAGTTTCAGTTCACGGCCGACGGCGACAAACTGGGCGGCGAAAGCTTCGTTGGCTTCCACCAGGTCGATATCCGCTATCGTGAGTCCGGCCCGGCTCAACGCCTGCCGGGTTGCCGGCACCGGACCGATGCCCATCACCGCCGGTTCGACGCCGCTGGTGGCATAACCGCGAATGCGCGCCAGAGGCTGAATGCCGTGCTGTTTCGCCCAGCTCTCGCTCATTACCACCAGCGCGGCCGCGCCGTCGTTAATCCCCGACGCATTGCCGGCCGTTACCGAACCGGCGGGATTAAAGGCCGGCGCCAGTTTGCCCAGGCTTTCCGCCGAGGTACCCTCCCGCGGGTGCTCGTCAACCGCAAACAGCGTGTCGCCCTTTTTGCTTTTCAGCGTTACCGGGATGATTTCCTGGCGAAACGCGCCGCGCTCGATCGCCGCCGCCGCCCGCTGCTGGGAAAGCAGCGCCACCTCGTCCTGCTCCTGACGGCTGATATGGTAGCGTTGCGCGACATTTTCCGCCGTAACCCCCATGTGGTAACGGTTGACGGCGCAGAACAGACCGTCGTTGACCATACTGTCGGTTACCGTCTGGTCGCCCATGCGGTATCCCCAACGGGCCTGATTAAGCAGGTAGGGCGCCGCCGACATGTTTTCCATACCGCCGGCCAGCACCACGTCCGCATTGCCGGCGGCAATGCTTTGCGCCGCGAAAATCACGCTTTGCAGGCCGGAGCCGCACACCATATTGATGCTGGTCGCCGGCGTGGTGTCCGGCAGGCCGGCCTGCAATAGCGCCTGGCGGGCGGGATTCTGTCCCAGCCCCGCCTGAAGCACGTTGCCGAAAATCACCTCGTCGACCGCCGCCGGTCCGAGACCCGCCCGGCGAACCGCCGCATCCATAACCAGCGCGCCCAGCTGCGGCGCGGTAAAGGCGCTCAGGCTGCCGCCGAATTTGCCGATGGCCGTACGCGCCGCACTGGCAATAACAAGTGATGTCATAAATGCCTCTTGTAAGCGAAAATAAAACCTGGTTTATTCCTTATCGCCGGGAACGCCCTTATCAACGCGGCGATCCGGCCCGCCCGGCGGGCGCGTCAACCTCTACCGGCGTCACGTCGGTCAGCCAGATCAGCAGCAGCGCCAGGGCGCCCACGCCCACCAGCAGCAGGTAGGCGCCGGTATAGCCGCCCAGATACGCCAGGCCGAAGGCCAGAATGGAGAACGCGAAGCAGCGCACCACGGATTGAATCGGGTGCACGATGCCGATGGCGCGAATATAGAGACGACGGGGGAACTTGGTGGCGATCAGCGCGGTGCTTAAATTGGTGGCGCCCGGCAGGCTGAAGCCGATCATCAGCAGGGAGACCCACAGCATAACGGTATGATGAGCGAACAGGTTGATCACCACCGCCACCATCCACCAGGCGGTGTAGACCAGCAGCGCCCGTTTGACCCCGAGGCGATGGTTGAGCCAGCCCCAGCCGTAGGCCCCCAGCGTGCCGAACAGCGCCGACGCGGACATATAGAAGATGGCGGTACGCAGCTCATAGCCCATCTCCATCAGCCGGGGCACAATCTGGCTGACCACGCCCACCAGCATGATGTAGATGGCGCCGGTGGCGATGCCCATAAACCACACGTCGCGCATCCCCAGCAACTGCCTGACGCTGAGCGGGCAGACATAGTCGTCATGGGCGCGCATACGCTCGCCCAGTTCGGCGACGGAAAGCCGCTCGTTGTCCGGGGCCAGGCCGATATCCTCGGGTTTATTGGCGACAAACAGCAGCACCAGCACCGCCATGATAAACATCATGGTCGAGATGCCCCAGAAGCCATGGCGGATACCCAGCCAGACGAACAGCGCGGCCAGCGTGGGAACGAAAAACGCGCTGGAAAACGTCTGCCCCACCGTGCTCCACCCCAGCGCCAGCCCCGCCTTGCGCACGAACCAGCTGGTCATGATGGCGGTGCCGCCCACGTAGGCAAAACCGGTGCCGAAGAAACAGACGCCGGCGAACAGCAGCGCGAACCCCGTCAGCGAACCGCTGTACCCCAGCAGGCCGAAGCACAGCCCGCAGGCCAGCAGACAGAAAATGATGTTGAATTTGGCGCCTTTCTTCTCGCACAGCCAGGCGCATATCGGCCCCGCGGGAATAGAGGCCCAGGAAGCCGGCGTCGCCAGCGCCAGCAGCATGCTGTAGTCCAGATCGTAGGTCTGCGACAGCGCCGGCAGCATCACGTTCAGGCCGTGGGTTATGGCGCCGGCGGCGATCCAGAACATGACCGCCTGTAAGATGATGATGGTCCAGCCGCGCGCGCCAAAGCCGTTGCTGCTGGCGGCGGCGAGCTGCTCATCGCCCCGGGTAGAACAATTTGTGGTCTTATTAAACGCCATATTATTTTCTTGCCCAGTCATAGGATAGTGCTCCCACGATGCCGGGACGCTAATGCGGCGCCGGCGTCGTTATACGGTGGTGTCGGAATGTTCAGCGACGTTCCGACGGGGAGTAATGAGTCAAGCCTGCATCATCGCCAGCCGTTCGGCGATCAGCAGCCGAGGTTCAACCTGGCGTTGAATATCCTCGGGCGTCAGCCCTTCCAGCAGTTCCACCAGCACCAGTCCGTCGTGGGTGACGTCAATCACGCACTGCTCGGTGACGATATGGTTTACGCAGCCCTTGCCCGTCAGCGGATAGCTGCATGAGTTAACAATCTTCGGCTCTCCTTTTTTGGTGCACAGCTCCATGGTGATAATCACTTTCCGCGCGCCGTTGACCAGATCCATCGCCCCGCCCATACCGAATACGCGGCCGGGCTGCGCCCAGTTGGCCAGGTCGCCGTTCTCCGCCACCTGCAATCCGCCCAGCACCGTCGCCGCCAGTTTGCCGGAGCGCACCAGGGCGAAGGATTCGGCGCTGTCGAACGTACTGGCGCCGGGCGCCGGCACGAAACGCAGGGCGGTGGCGTTGGAGAACCCCTCCACCGCCAGCACGCCCTCCACCAGCGGCCCCATGCCCACCAGGCCGTTTTCGGTGTGGAACATCACGCCGGCGGGCGCATAGTCGCTGCACAGACTGGGGATGCCGATGCCGAGGTTGATGACGTCGCCGGCTGAAAAATAGGCCGCGGCGCGCCGGGCTATCCGATCTCGCGCGTTCATAAGCGTTCTCCTTGCAGCGTCAGAATCTTGTCTACGTAAGCGCCGGGGGTGATGATGCTGTCGATGCCGAGTTCGCCCACGTCCACCAGCATATCGGCATCCACCAGCGTCAGGCGGGAGGCCTTGGCGACCAGCGGGTTGAAATTGCGCATCGTGCCGCGATAGGTGAGATTTCCCAACGGATCGGCGGTACGGGCGCGCACCAGGCCGATATCCGCCCGCAGCGCCGTTTCCAGCAGATAGCGTTCGCCCTCCGCCTCGACGAACTGCTTGCCCTCTTCCACCATGGTGCCGATACCGGTTTTGGTCAGCACGCCGCCCAGCCCCGAACCGCCGCAGCGCATGCGCTCGGCCAGGCTGCCCTGCGGCACCAGCTCCAGCTCGATTTTTCCGGCGGCGACCAGCGCCACCGTTTCGGTATTGCGCCCGATATGCGAGGCGATCAGTTTGTCCACCAGCCCGTGATGGATCAGCCGGCCCACGGTCAGATCCGCATCGCCGCTATCGTTGGAGATCAGGGTGAAGTGGCGCGCGCCGCTGTCGATCACGCACTGAATCAGGCGATTCGGCACGCCGTGGTTGGCGAAACCGCCGCACATCAGCGTTTGCCCGTCCTTAAACAGAGCGGTGATTTCATCTATTGAAGTGAATTTTCCCGACATCGTCATTCCCTCGTCAGCAGGACCGCAACGCCCTGACCGCCGCCGACGCAAAAGGTAATCACGGCGTTGTTCAGTTGACGGCGCTGCATGTCGTAAACGGTTTTAGTGGCCAGAATGGCGCCGCTTCCGGCCAGCGGATGCCCGAGCGCGATCGCCCCGCCGTTGGGGTTGACCCGCTGCGGGTCCATGCCGATATCGCGGATACAGGCCAGCGACTGGGCGGCGAACGCCTCGTTCAGCTCCCACAGGTCAACGTCCTCGACCGCCAGGCCGGTCTGGCGCAGCAGTTTGGCCGTCGCCGGCACCGGCCCCAGCCCCATAAAGTTGGGATCCACGCCGGCGGCGGCATAGCCGCGGAATACCGCCAGGATCTCCAGACCCTGCGCCTCCGCCAGCGAGCGCTCCATCACCACCAGCGCGCCGGCGCCGTCGCTCATCGGCGAGCTGTTGCCGGCGGTTACCATGCCGTCCTGGCAAAAACTGGGGCGCAGAGCGGAAAGTGCCTCCAGCGAACAGTCGGGACGCACCGACTCATCCTGCCGCACCACGATCTCCCGCCCGCGGCGATCCGGCAGCGTAACCGGCACCACCTGGGCGTCGAAACGCCCTTCCTGCCAGGCGGCGGCGGCCAGCCGGTGGCTGCGCAGCGAAAATTCGTCCAGCTCCCGGCGGCTCAGCAAATAGCGCCGGGCAATATTTTCCGCGGTGATGCCCATGGTGGGATTGCCCAGCCGATCCGGCGAGGTATGGATATCCACAAAGCGCGGCGGCTGCACCGAATACGCCGTTTCGGTTTTCTCCAGCGACCAGGTGCGCCGGGAGTCGCTCTCCACGCCGCCGACCACCACCGTCTCGGCAAAGCCGGCCATAATCTGAATCGCGCCGTAGGCCAGCGCGTTAAGCGAGGCGGCGCACTGGCGATCGAGCGTGATGCCCGGCACCGAAATGGGCAGCCCCGCTTCCAGCGCCACCATCCGCCCCATGTTATTGATTTCATTATTCATTAAATTGGCAAAGATAACGTCATCAATGCTTTCAGGGTCGATCCCGGCCCGATGTACCGCTTCCTTCACCGCCAGCGCGCCCAGCATATGCGCCGGAACCGGCGCCAGCGAACCGCGGCACCTGCCGATCGGCGTACGCGCCGCCGACACAATGACTGCCTGTTTCATAATCGTTTCCCGATGTAACCGTATAAGGGGATCGCTACAGAGGACGCAGCCCCAATAGTTTTCTGGCGACGGCCGGCGTCGCCACCTGTTTGCCCGCCAGGCGAACGGCCTGCGCCGCGCGTTCCACCAATTGTGGATTGGTGGCTTTCACCCCTTTGCTGAAATAGACGTTGTCTTCCAGACCCACCCGCACGTGTCCGCCCAGCGCCAGGGTGGCGAACAGAATCGGCAGATGGTGTTTGCCGACGCCAAAGGCCGACCAGGTGGCGTCGGCGGGAATATGCGCCACCAGATAGTTCAGATTCTCCACCGTGGCGGGCATTCCCCCCGGTACGCCGAGACAGAATTGGTAGTGCAGCGGAGCGCGTAATTTGCCCTGCTCGACAAAATAGCCGGCGACGCCCAGCATCCCGCTGTCGAAGATCTCCACTTCCGGCTTGATCCCCCGTTCGGTGAGGATTTCGCCCAGTTTGCCCAGGAACTGCGGGGAATTGATAAATACGCCGCCGGGCATCCAGTTAAACGAGCCGGCGTCCCAGGAGGCGATTTCAATCCCTTCCAGCCGGGAAACGTGTTCCATACGCTGCGCATCGCTGGCCCGGTGATCGCCGGAGGTGGTGCAGTTGATGATCACATCGCAGTCGCGGTAGCCGCGCAGCAGACGGATGGTTTCGGCAAACTTGTCGCAGTCCATCGTGCCCTGCCCCTGGTCGTCGCGCATATGCAGATGCACGATGGTCGCGCCCTGCTGCCAGCAGCGATAGGCGTCGGCGGCGATTTCCTCCGGCGTCAGTGGGATATGTTCATTGATCTCTTTTGGCGTTACCGCGCCGGTCAGGGCGGCGGAAATAATAACGTCGTTGCCTGTGTTCATGGATTTTCCCCGCTCACAGCTTCTATAGTTGTTAAATCAAAAGGTTACTTAATACACACCCGCCGTTGCCGCCGTAGCGGCCGCAGGCGGGCGACCGGCGCTTACTTGATTTCGTCTTCTTCCTGACCGCCGCCGATGCGCGGACGAATAACCTTGCCTTTCTTCTCGGCGGCCTTGACCAGCTCGGCCTCTTCGTGCGCCCACGTCCAGTAGTTGGCTTCGTGTGGAGAGTGCTCGGTGGCGGTGACGAACATTTCGGTGGCGAAAGCGCTACGCAGTTCGTTGGCGATATCTTCCTTCCAGGCTTTACGCAGCATCTGCGTGGTGATGCGGCGGGTCACGCGGGTGCCGGTGCGCATAATCAGCTCGGCGATTTCCCAGGCGCGGTCGTAGGTCGCTTCCGTATCGGTACAGATTTCGTTGACCATGCCGAGGGACAGAGCCTTGCGGGCGGTGATGATTTCGCCGGTCAGTTCGGCGTAGGCGTAGCGTTTGCGCCCCATCAGCTCGCGCCAGGCGATCTGGATGCCGTCGCCGGGCACCATGTTGGTGCGGAAGTGCATCTCGGTGGTCCAGGCGTCCTCGGTACACAGGGTGATATCGCTGAACAGCACCAGGTCGGTGTGGAAGGCGGCGCCGTTCCATACGCCGATGGTGGGCACCTCAACGTCGAAGACCTGGCCTTCAATGTCGTTGGTGCCGTCATAATACTGATATTCATACATTTTCCAGGCTTCGTCCGGCGCGGAGGCGAACTCGGTGGCCGGCAGCCAGTTGCCGTTCTCATCCAGCCGGCCGATGCCTTTCATAAAGTCTTTGCCGGTGCCGCCGAGGATGATGACTTCGTTGTCCGGATCTCGTCCGGCCCAGTCGAAGAAGTAGTGCAGCGCCTGATGCGCCGGCGCCCCCCATTGCAGGCTATCGCCGTTGGTATGCAGACGGGCTTCAAGAATTCCGTTCTTCCGCTTCATGGTGAAGCAGTGTTTGAGCTTTTCCGAATATTCTTCGAAAGGCATATGGGGAATTGTTCCCAATTCCTTATGTGACATTTCTTTGCGTTTTCCGGCATCAGACTCATAATTGGCTTTAATCACCATGATTTACTCCTTCTTTATGGCATTATTTGAATTGGTCGGAATTTATAGGAAGTAACGTCGATTTAAATGATGTGATTCACATTTTTCCTCTGGTGCTTCCAGACAGGAAAAACGTAACACCCCGTTTTAAACGGGAGAAATTCTTTTTATTTTTTCGGCTATGTTTTTTTAACATAACCGTTTATACAACCATGAAGATTTATTATTTTTACCTTATAAAACAACAACAAGACAAAACACCAATCCTAGAATACGGGTAATTTAATTTAAAATAGATAATAAAAAATAACATATTAATGAGATGCAAGTCACATTTGATAATCGTCCATCACATGGCGTTAATCTGGCGCGGGGGAAATATCCCCCATATTCAGGAGGGAAAATTTTTATTTTTAAAAAACTGTTTAAATTCCTTTAAAAAAAGCGGAATACAGGGGTTGGTATTTTTACTGTCCCATACCAGTTCCAGATTAAACCAGTAATCATTTTCAATCACCTCCAGTAATACGCTGTTATTACCAAGCAAGTAGCCGCGGTGCTTGGGCATCAGCAATGCCACCCGATCCCTGAATTCCAGATTAAAACAGCAGGTTTTAAGATTGGGATATTCTTTGTCCAGCGTATACGCAATATCATAGCAGTCGAAAAAACGCGTGCTGTACGCTTCAGCCAATAAGAATTCACGGGGATCGACGCGAATAATCGGCCATTCGCTGACCTCTCTTAGGGACACCCGCCCCCGCCCGGCCAGCGGATGGTTCCTGTTCACAGCCACACACAGCGGATCGGTTTGAAATGACAAACTGCAAAACTTTTTGTTTTCCCAAAAATTGGGACGAATTAAAAAACCCAGATCGCAGGTATGCTCTTCGAGAAAAAGCAGCGCCTCATCCAGCTCGCTGTCCCGGCAATCCACGGCGACGCCGATATTATTTTGTTGAAACTGGGTGAGGAATGTAACCAGCACATGCTGAATGGCCTCCCCCAGAAAAGTAATGGTCAGGCGGCGTTGGCTTTTGCCCGAAAAAGCGTTAACGATGGATACCGAGCTTTCATATTGAAAGATGATTTTACGCGCTTCATCGGAAAACAATTTTCCGATGGATGTCAACTCGACGCTGTGCGTATCGCGCCGGAACAACTCAACGCCGAACTGCTCCTCAAGAGACTTCATATGACGGCTGAGAACCGGCTGGGTCATGTTCATTTTCTGCGCAGCTTTACTGAAATTAAGCAATTCCGACAACAGAATAAATTCGTATAAAAGCTGCATTTTCATCGTTGAATCTTTCCCCTGAGGCGTCCCCCCATACGTATCCGACACTATAGCGAAATCACCGCGCACGAAATGTGAAAGCTATCAAAGCGTTTATCCTTGTCGGTTTCGCGCCGGGGCGATCCGGCGGCGGCGTTTGATTGGGGCAGGGAGAGGAAAACAGAGGATTTGCCGAGCGCACGGCGGCGCATGACGGGCGCGGTGATTAGTGCCGCGCGCGCATACGCAGCGTCGCCGACGGTTTTTCGTTGAATAAGCGCTGATAATCGTTGGCGAATTGGCTTAAATGCCAGAATCCCCACTGCATGGCGGCGTCCTTGACGGTATGGCAGCGGGAAAAGGGACTGATAAGTTCGCGGCGTACCGCGTTGAGGCGGATCATTTTCAGCCAGGCGTTCGGGCCGACGCCCAGAACCTCGCAGAACGCGTTCTGCAACGTGCGGCGACTGACGTACAGCTCGCGGCACAGATCGGAAACCGTCACCGGCTCCGACGTCCGCTCCAGCGCATATTCCCGCGCGCGGGAAACCAGCCGCCGATAGCCCATGCGCCGGTCCGTTGAGCTGGATGGTAACGGGTCCGCGCTTTCCAGCAACGCCATCACCATCGTCAGCAGACTATCATTAAGCATCTTGCCGGCATGGCGGTTTTGCATCCACTGCGGGTCGCGGCTGCCGTAGCGCAGCGCCTGCCGCACCAAAGACCATAGCGCCGCTTTCTGGTGCGGCTCCACCATCAGCGCCGACGGCTGATGCAGCAGATGGCGGAACCGTTCCTGATCCGCCAGCATGCCGTTATGCCGGAACAGCGCGTCGTAAGAGATCACCACGCCCAGGATGGCGTATTCATTCGGCGTACTCAGCTCGAACTCCTTACCGCCGGGACTCAGCGCGATGCTCCGCTCATCAATGGGCTGCGAGCCGATAAAGCCCGCCGCGCCCTGCGCGGCGGGAATGCCCAGCCAGAACGCCTCGGGCCATACCATGCAGGACTGGCGCAGCGCCAGATTGGTGTATTCATGGCAGAACTGGATACCGTCGACCCGCAACTCCGTTAACTCGCCGCGAAAATGGCCGGGATGAATTTGATCGTAAAGCTGCTGCCATGCCGTAATGGCGCAGGATTGCGCATACACATCCTGCGTATAACGTTGATGCACGTTTTCATCTTCGATCAGCGACGCCGCTTTTCCCTGCGCGGGATAATTTACGTCGTCGAGACCATGCAGATTGGGGCGTTTTATCGTCATCGTACGCTCCTTAATGACAGCCATAACGATATTATCGACCACTCTATAGCATAACAGGGCGGATTAACGTGACGCCGGCGATCCCTTGTCGTCGTCGCCAATCGCCGCCGCCCGAACGCCTCCTCCCTCCCGCGGCCTGGCCGCCGGGTAGTTGCCATTCACGCGCCGATGCGCCTCATACGATACGGAACATATCGACCATCACGCAGCGGCGCAGGCGGACAAAGGTGCGGGCCGACGTCACCCCTTCGCCCGTCGGCGTGGAAATGGTCATGGACGTCCAGCCCTCGCCGCCCAGCCCCAGACCGGCGAGACAGGGGCCGTTCTTGACGAAGATACTGGTATCAATGGCGCTGGCCATACGATGCATATTGTTGATATTGGTGGAGTGGATCGCCGCGGTATGGCGGCGGCCGCCCTCCAGTTTCACCGCCAGGTCAATCGCTTCCTTCACGTCCTTGACGCGCACCACCGGCAGGACCGGCATCATCATCTCGGTGACGGCAAACGGGTGCGCGGCGTCGGTTTCCGCCAGCAGCAGGCGGGTTTGCTCGCCGACGTTCAGGTCGATGGCGGCGGCGATTTTCGCCGCGTCGCGGCCGACCCACTCCCGGCTGACGTTCCCTTTGCCGTTTTCGTCGATATCCGTCAACAACCGCGGCAACAGCCGCCGCGTCTCATCGTCGCTCAGCAATACCGACTGGTGGCGCTGCATTTCCGCCAACAGCGCATCCGCCACGCTATCAACCACAATCAGCACTTTTTCATCGGCGCAGATGATGTTGTTGTCAAAAGACGCGCCGCGTACGATGGCGCGCGCGGCGCGCGCCAAATCCGCCGTCTCATCCACCACCACCGGCGGATTGCCGGCTCCCGCGGCGATCAGCCGTTTGTCGGTGTGCCTGCGCGCCGCTTCCACCACCGCCTCGCCCCCCGTCACCACCAGCAGGCCGATGCCGGGATATTTAAACAGACGCTGCGCGGTTTCAATATCGGGATTCGTCACGCTGACCAGCAGGTTTTCCGGCCCGCCGGCCGTTACGATGGCCTTGTTCAACAGGCTGATGGTATGCAGAGACACCTTTTTCGCCGACGGATGCGGCGCGAACACCACGCTGTTGCCGGCGGCGATCATGCTGATGGCATTATTGATAACGGTGGCCGCCGGATTGGTGGAGGGCGTGACCGAGGCCACCACGCCCCAGGGCGCGTTCTCAATCAGGGTCAGGCCGTTGTCGCCGGTCAATACCTCCGCCGACAGGCACTCCAGCCCCGGCGTACCGCGCGCCTGCGACACATTCTTGGTGTATTTATCGAAAACCCGTCCCATGCCGGTTTCCGCTACCGCCATTTCCGCCAGCACCTGAGCATACCGCTCTCCGGCCTGACGAATAGCGGCGACCACGCTCTGGCGCAGAGCTACGCTGTTCAGCATTTTCTGCGCCTGCGTCGCGGCGTATACCGCATCATCCAGCGAGTCGAACACGCCGGCATGCGGCGACAGCACCGCCCCTTCAGTCATTAGCTGTTCCATTGATTATTCCTCTTGTTGTATTGCGAGCCGCTTCTGCCAAATGGTGCTGCTAACGATTCTGACAACGATTCGCCAAAGGAAATAACAAATTTCGGCAAGTAAGATAAAAAATTGAAGTGGATCACTTAAATAAGCGCGCCCGCCGTCGGCAAGGCAGGGAAAAATATTCTGCTAAGCTGTGTATATACCCAAGTATTTCAATTCGACAAAACGTAATGGCAAAAACCAAGCATCTCCACTCTCCCGGTAACCTGTTGCTGTTAATAGCCGCCGGGCTACTCCCTTTTTTGCTGGGCATTATTTTCAGCTACGTCACGGCAAGACAAAACGTAAAGCAGGATCTGGAAATAACCACCCTGGTCATCGTCCATCAGGCGGAGTCCATCAGTCGGAAGGCCTGGGATATGGTATCCGCCCTGCGGACGTTCGAGGGAAACTCCTGTGCCCTCGCTTCCCCCAGGCTGGTGCGCCTGGGAACCCTCTCCCCCTATTTTCGCTCGCTGGGCCTTACCCAGGGTCCGAATATGTACTGCTCATCGGTCTCCGGCGACGTGCTTGTGCCTCTGAGCGACATTCTGCAATATCCGCTGCCTTCCCCTCCGCCCGTTTCCTGGAATGTTTCACTGCGCGCGACCAGAGGGGTTCAGGAGCGCCCCGCGGTGATCTTTGCCCGGTTGAATGCGTCATCGTTCGGCACCTTCGCCATCGTCGACGGGCAGTATTTAATCGACTTTATGAGCGCGATGGGAATTAGCCGGCAATATCAGCTGACGGTACAATTCGGCGATGGCTATCAGATTAAGGAAGGTCGGGAAATTATGGATAATCATCCATTTATCTCTCCGCTGACCGACGCCAAAACGTCCTCTCGTTACCCGATCACGGTCAGCGCGACGCTGCCGGCGTCCGAGCTGATTCAATCGTGGAAGCGCGATTTCCTCGCTTTTCTGCCGGTGGCGCTGTTCCTCTCGCTGATTTTCGTCTCCGCCGTACGTTCATGGCAGAAACGCAAAATGTCGCTGCGCGATGAACTGCGCAAGGGCATGCTCACCAACGAATTCAGCGTACATTACCAGCCCGTCTACGATATGACCGCTCGCTGCTGCGTCGGGGTGGAAGCGCTGATGCGCTGGTATCGGCCCGGCGGCAGAAGCATCCCCCCCGATGTGTTTATCACCGCCGCGGAGTCCGAAAAAATGATTATCCCGCTGACGCTGCACCTGTTCGAACTGCTGGCCGCCGACGTTAAGCACTGGCAGGTGCCCGACGGCTTTCATCTGGGGGTGAATATCGCCGCCGAACATATTCAGCACCCGGCCTTTGTGGATGATATTCGCCGGCTCGCGGCCATGCTGGCGCCGCACAAACTGAATATCACCCTGGAGCTCACCGAGCGCAGCCTGATCGTCAATAAGCGGGATGTGGTGGATAAACTGGCGCTGCTGCGTCGGGAGGGCTTTATTATCGCCATTGATGATTTCGGCACCGGCCACTGCTCCCTATCCTATCTGCAGATGTTCCCGTTGGATTACCTTAAAATCGACAAGGGGTTCGTCAGCGCCATCGGACCCGCGGACAATGATACGCCGGTGCTCGACGCCATTATCGGGCTCAGCAAAAGGCTCGAGCTGGATATGGTCGCGGAAGGAGTGAACTCACGCCATGAATATCGCTATCTTAAACGGTGCGGCGTGCGGTATATGCAAGGGTATCTGTATGCCCGTCCGATGGACGGCCGGGCATTGATGACGTGGCTGCACGCGCGGCGGCGGCTCCAACCGGCGAAAGACCCGGCCGCCGCGGAAAACCGGGACTACTGCGCCTGACCGCCGGCATCGTACCCCGGCCACACCTTGTCCCACTGGCGGTCGGTGAGCGCCCGATCGACAAAACGGCCGTCGAACCACTGGTCCACCGGGAAGTCGCGTCGGATCAGACCGGCGGCTTTCGCCCGCTGAATGCTGTCCGCGAAGCTGGCCTGCAAAAAGTCGTCCAGCCGCGGCGAGCTCTGGAAATTCAGCTCCTCCGGCCGCAGCTCTTCCTCAAACAGCGCCGCCGGGATCTGACTCTGCGCCGACATCAGCGCGATATACTCGGTTAAATGCGCCGGATCGGCGATCCAGCGGGCGTTGTCCGCCAGCACCTCCACCAGTTGCCGGGTCGCCTGCGGATAGCGCTGAATAAACGCCTCCGTCGCCAGCACCGCCGCCTGGGTGGTATTGGCCCGCCCCAGCGAACGGCTGTCGGCGATGATATCGATCCCCTGCCGGCGCAGCGTCAGCAGCCCTACGCCGCCCCATACCGCATCCACCCGTCTGGCGGCCAGCGCGGCTTTACCCGCGGTCCAGTCCAGATTGATCACCTGGATATCACGCTCGTTCAGCCCGGCGCCGCTCAGCGCGCGCTCAAACGACAGCTGGTCCGCCGTTCCCTTGTACACGGCGACGCGCTTGCCGCGCAGGTCCGCAATGCGCTGGATCCCCGACTCCGGCGTCGCCGCCAGATAAGAGTTGGAGCCGCGCGACCCCACCAGCACGCGAGTGGGCAAATCGCCCGCCCGGCCGATAATGGCGGCCAAATCCCCCAGATAGACCACGTCCAGCTGCCGGTTGGCCAGCGCCTCATTCACCGCCGGGCCGGCGCCTTTGAAAAACGACCAGCGGATTTTGATGCCCTGCGGCTCAAACACCTGTTCCAGCTGCTGGCGAATATGCGCCAGCCCCAGCGGCCCGCGGATAAAGGGTTTGCTGCCGGCGCTCTGGTCGGGCAGACCGATGCGGATTTCCGTTGGTCTGCTTTCCTCCGCCCGCGCGCCGGCCCCGGTCAGCGTCAGGCCGATCAGCATCAGGGCCCCGGCGATACGGTAAAGAGCCGCTTGCCGGCGAGGTTCGTGCCGTAGTGTCGTCGTGTGCATTATTTTCTCCACCAATAACAGGATATTGCATCAAACTAGCGAAGGGAGGATGCGCGTCTTAAATAACATTTCCCGCTTTATTCAGTGAAAAAAAGCATAAATCAGCCATCAGGCGGCAAGACGCCGGATATGCGTTTTTTGCACGCCGCTAATCGATTTAATGCATTGGCATTCGGCGCCTAAACCTGTTTTTTATTCCTTTATTCATCCGTTCCCACTGGCTTCATGCAAGAAAATGAATAAGGCTATGGTGCTAAAACGCTCTCCGCCCACCCGCTTCCGGCTGCCGGCAAGCGCGTGGTATCCCCTGGTGGTGCCGCTGATGCTGCTACTGCTGTGGTACGTCGGCAGCCGCCAGGGCTGGATGCCGGCGCAAATCCTTCCCGCGCCCGCCACGGTGATGCGCACCGCCGCCGAGCTGTGGCGCGACGATTTGCTGTCGCAGCTGTGGGTTAGCCTGCAACGACTGTTCAGCGGTCTGCTGGCCGGGCTGCTCGCCGGTACTGCGCTGGGCGCGCTGATGGGCGCGTCGCCGCGGGCGGCCGCCCTGCTGCACCCGACGGTGTATGCCGTGGCGCAAATTCCCACGCTGGGGTGGATCCCGCTATTTATGGTGCTGTTCGGCATCGACGACGGCCTGAAGCTGGCGGTCATCGTCAAAGCGGTGATCGTCCCCGTCACTCTGCACACTCAAAGCGGAGTGAGCAATATTCCCGCCTCGCTGCTGGAAGCGGCGCGCACCCTGTGCCTGCCCTGGCGGCAACGGCTGATGCGCCTGACCTTGCCGGCGATGCTGCCGGTCTGGCTGACCGGGCTGCGGCTGGCGCTGTCGCAGGCCTGGGTCTCGCTGATTGTGGTGGAGCTGCTGGCGTCGTCGCAGGGCATCGGCTATCTGCTGGTGTGGGGGCGTCAGCTGTTTCAACTGGATATCGTATTTGTCTGTATCGCGGTTATCGGCGCCGCCGGACTGCTGATGGAGTGGGGAATAGACCGACTGGAGCGGCGGCTGGTCTACTGGCCGCACCCGCCGGTCAGCCGCCTTAACGCCGCGCCGTCGCGCTGGCGCGCCGGAGTCGTGTTGCCGCTGGCGCTGCTGGCGCTCTGGCATCAGGCCAGCCTGTCCGGCTGGGTGGACGCCGTGCTGCTGCCGCCTCCCTCCGCCGTCTGGCACACGCTGGTTCAGGGGTTCGCCGACGGCGTCCTGCCGGACGCCATGCGCCACAGCCTGCTGCGCGCGCTGGCGGGCGCCGCGGGCGGTATCGCCGTCGGTCTGCTGCTCGGGGTGCTGCTCGGCCTCAGCCCGCGCGCCGACGCGCTGCTCACCCCCACCGTCGCCACGCTGCGCCAGATCGCGCTGTTTGCCTGGCTGCCGCTACTCACCGCCTGGGTAGGCAACGGCGAAGCCGGAAAAGTGGTGTTTGTGGCGCTGGCCTCCTTCTTTCCGATGCTGGTGGCCAGCCACCGCGGCGTGCGTCAGCGCTCGCACCAGCTTCAGGAGATGGCGCAGGTGCTGCAACTATCGCTGGCGCTGCGGCTGAAAGCGCTGATCCTGCCGGGCGCCGCGCCCGCCATCTTTGCCGGTTTGCGCCTGTCGCTGATTTACGCCTGGCTCGGCACGGTCGGCGCGGAGTACTTCATGTCGTCGGATATCGGTATCGGCAGCCTGATGATTAACGCCCAGCAGTTGCTGGATATGCCCACCATTCTCAGCGGCATGCTGCTGATCGGCGTCACCGGCGCGGCCATCGACCGCGCCGGCCTTAGCCTGGAAAAACGTATGACCCGCTGGCGCAACGCAGGAGAATCCTCTTGAGCGACATCCCAACCGGCCGGCCGCCGGCGGTGCAGTTTGAGCGTCTGAAAATTTCCCCGGCCGCGCCGGTTGAATCCGTTTCCACTTTCTGACTGGAGTTTTGCAATGGGACATCCTTCCGTTTACCCCACCGGCACCACCCTCTATAACCCGGAAAAAGCCTGGGGCGGCTATACCGTCTTTCAGGCGCTGGAAAGCGGCGCGGTGCTGATCGATATGAACGGCGCCGAACTGCGTCTGTGGGAAGGACTGCACGGTTTTCCCAATAAGATCCTGCCCGGCGGTTATATTCTCGGCCACAGCGGCGAACGCGACCCGCGCTACGGCATGCAGGATATGATCGACCTGATCCAGGTGGACTGGGACGGCAATATCGTATGGAAATTCAATGGCTATGAACAGGTTAGCGATCCCGGCCTGCCCGCCGAGTGGATGGCTCGCGCCCACCATGACTACCAGCGCAGCGGCAACCCGGTGGGCTACTATGCGCCGGGGCAGGAGCCGCAGGCCATAGGCGGCAATACGCTGATTCTGGCGCATAAAAATCTGCACAATGCGCGCATCAGCGACAAGCTGCTGCTTGACGACACCATTATCGAGGTGGACTGGCAGGGAAATATTCTGTGGGAATGGCGCTGTAGCGATCATTTTGATCAACTGGGCTTTGACGACGCGGCCAAAAGCGCCATCTATAATAATCCCAACATGCGCAAAAGCGGCGGCGGCATGGGCGACTGGATGCATATCAACTCAATGTCGGCTCTCGGCCCCAACCCGTGGTTCGACCAGGGCGACGCCCGTTTTCACCCCGACAACATCATCTGGGACGCGCGCGAATCCAATATTATCGCCATTATTGATAAAGCCAGCGGCGACATCGTCTGGAAGCTCGGCCCGGACTACAATACCCCGGAACTGAAACATCTGGGATGGATTATCGGCCAGCACCACGCCCATATGATCCCCGCCGGCCTGCCCGGCGCGGGCAATATTCTGCTGTTCGACAACGGCGGCTGGGCGGGTTACGGCGCGCCGAATCCGGCTTCCGCCGACGGGGTGAAAAACGTCTGGCGCGACTACTCACGCATACTGGAGATCAACCCGGTCACCCTGGATATCGTCTGGCGCTATTCGCCCTACGAAGCCGGTATTCCGCACCCGACCGACGCGTTTCGCTTCTACAGCCCCTATATCAGCAATATTCAGCGCCTGCCCAACGGCAACACGCTGATCAATGAAGGGGCCAACGGCCGGATATTCGAGGTGACGGCGGAGCACGATATCGTGTGGGAGTATATCTCGCCCTACTGGGGCAAGACCGTCAACACCAATATGCTCTACCGCGCCTATCGCGTGCCCTACGACTGGGTGCCGCAGCTGGCGCGTCCGCGGGAAATCCCGGTGGAAGCGCCGGACAACACCCGTTTTCGCCTGCCGGGGGCCGCGCAGCCCGGCTTCGCCAGCGTTATTCGCGTCGACGGCGTACGTCCCTACAAAAAAAGCGCCGACGCGCTGTGCGTCGCCACCGACAGCGAGGATCTGAAACGCAGCCCCAAACTGTTCAGCGTCGACCGCTCCCGCTTCGCGCCGCTGGAGGAGGGAGAGCGGGACGCGCTCAACGGGCAGTCCGCGCTGGTGCTGGTCGGCGCGGAGCGGTGCGTGCACTGTAAGAGCCTGTATCGCCAGTTGGCGGCGATACTCAACGAGGACGGTTATCGTCATATCACCAGCCGCTATCTGGACGCCGACCATCATCCCGAGCTAACCAGTCAGCTCGGGGTGCGCTCGCTCCCCACCCTGCTGTGGCTGGCGCAGGGAGAGGAAAAAGGGCGCCTCGGCGGCGTACTCCAGGCGCACGCCCTGCGCCAATGGCTGGAGGGGGTGCGGTGAGGGGAATTGTTCCCTTCCCCGACGGGGCTTGGCCGCGGATGGCTAAATCGGTGCGCAGGCGGGCATGACGAAGAAGAGTATCCCGTCATCCCTGCGATAAAATATCCCCCGTCATCCCCGCGGTCGTAGGCGGGGACCTCCTACTGAAACCGTAAGCAGCCAAATGTTTCCCCCTCCCGGAAACATTTCCTTTGCATCACCCCGCCCCGTTTTGTTATGTTATTACATATCAAACCACCCAACATAGCGCAGCGATGTAATGATAACCAGGGACAAACAGGCGGAGACGGTGCTGGACGTGAACAACCTTGGCCTGTCCATTGGCGCAGAAAGCAAAGTCAGCAATCTCACCTTCCGCCTGCGCGCCGGGGAAAGCGTTTGTCTGATCGGCGCGTCCGGCTGCGGCAAGTCGCTTACCGCCAAAGCGCTCATCGGCACGCCGCCGGCAGGCTGCCGGATTAGCGGAACCATCGAAATCAACGGCGTCGACGTCACCCACCGCAAGGCGCTCGCCCGCCCGGCCTCCGCCCGCGTATCCGCCATATTCCAGGACTCCGCCACCGCGCTGAACCCGCTGATGAAACTGGGTAAACAGCTGTCGCTGGCGCTGGGCGCGTCATCGCCGGCCGAACTGGCCGCGCTGCTCGACGCCATCGGCCTGGGGGATATCCCCAACCTGCCGCAACGCTTTCCCGCCGAGCTGTCCGGCGGCCAGCGCCAGCGCATCTGCATCGCCCTGGCGCTGCTGGGACGCACCCGCCTGCTGGTGGCGGACGAACCGACCACCGCGCTCGACGTGATTACCCAGCAGCAGGTTTTGCAGGTGTTACAGGCAAGGTATACGCAAGAAAACGCTCCCGCGCTGCTGTTTATCACCCACGATATCACCGTGGCGGCGCAGCTTTGCCAGCGCGGGCTGGTGATGGAAAACGGCCGCCTGGTGGAGTCCGGCGATATGCGGCAACTGCTCAGCGCGCCGCAGCATCCCTATACCCGCGGCCTGATCGCCGCCGCCCGGCGCGGCGATGCCGCCCTGCCCATCACGCAATTGGGAGCGCTGGCCGGATGAGTCGCCATCTTCACGCCATTTCCACCCCGTTTTTAAGCCTGGACGGCGTCAGCCGCTACCGCCAGACGCCGCGTTTCCCCTGGCAAAAGGCCGACCCCGCCGCGGCCATTTTCCGCGATCTGTCGCTCACGCTGCAACGCCATGAACGCGTCGGCCTGGTGGGCGCATCCGGCTGCGGCAAATCCACCCTGCTGAAAACGCTGCTGGCGTTGGACACGCCGGACAGCGGCACGATACACTGCGACGGCCACCGGGTGCGGCCGGGTTCCGTCCGTTCGCTGTTGTGGTATCGCCGCCGCGTCCAGTATATTCCGCAGGACCCCGCCGGCTCGCTGGATCCGCGCCAGCGCGTCGCCGCGCTGATTGCGGAACCCTTGAAGCGCCTGCGCAGCGGCGAAAATATCGCGTCGGCGGTACGGGAAGCGCTGGATCAGGTCGGCCTGAGCGTCCGCCTGCTGGAGCAACCCGCCGGGCTGCTGTCGGGCGGGCAGGCCCAGCGCGTCGCCATGGCCCGCGCCCTGGTGACGCGCCCCGATTTTTTACTGGCCGACGAGCCGATCAGCGGACTGGATTTACCGCTGCGCGAACAGATCAAAACCCTGCTACAGCAGGTTACGTCGCAAAATAATATGGGATTGCTGATGGTGTCGCATGACATTTCAATAATCGCCGGTTTGTGCGAACGCATGCTGGTCATGGACGATGGGCGCATTATCGAAGATCGTCCCACGGCCGAGGTGCTGGCGTCGCCACGGCACCGGCATACTCGCCGGTTATTGCAAGCCATCCCTTCTTTACCTCTTTGAACGGATAATCTCTATGTCAGACCTCAGCGCCGATCGCGCACCGCGGCCCTACCCGCCCTTATTGCTGGGCAGCCAGCTGGTTTTCAACATCGGCTTCTATGCCGTGGTGCCTTTTCTGGCCATCTTTCTACGTGACGATATGCTGCTTTCCGGCTGGGCGATCGGGCTGGTCATCGGCTTAAGAACCTTTTCGCAGCAGGGCATGTTTCTGGTCGGCGGCGCGCTGGCCGATCGCTTCGGCGCGCGCGGCATCATTCTCTGCGGCTGCGTGGTGCGCATTGCCGGCTACCTGCTGCTGGCGCTGGCCGATTCGCTCTGGCCGATTATCCTCGGCGCCTGTCTGACCGGCGTCGGCGGCGCCCTGTTCTCGCCGGCCATTGAAGCGCTGATGGCGCAGGCCGGGACGCACAGCGAAAAACAGGGGAAACGTAGCCGGTCGGAATGGTTCGCGCTGTTCGCCATCTGCGGCGAGCTGGGCGCGGTGCTCGGGCCGCTGCTCGGTTCGCTGCTGGCCGGATTCGGCTTTCAGCGGGTGGCGCTGGCCGGCGCGGCGGTATTTTTACTGGCGCTGCTGGTGCTGTTTTTCAGCCTGCCCGCCACGCCGCGCAACCAAACCGCCCTACAGATCGCCCCCTGGTGGCAAACTTTCCGTCAGCGCCGTTTCGTGGCGTTTATCATCGCCTACAGCGCTTACCTGTTCAGTTATAACCAGCTCTATCTGGCGCTGCCGGTGGAGCTGCACCGCGCCGGCGGCAGCGAAAAAGACCTCGGTCCGCTGTTTGTGCTGGCCTCGCTGCTGGTGATTAGCCTGCAACTGCCGCTGGCGCGTTTTGCCCGCCGCCACGGCGCCGCCCGCATGCTGCCGCTGGGGTTCGCCCTGCTGGCAGCCTCTTTCGTCAGCGTGGCGCTGTTCGCCCCCGGCGTTCCGGCGCAAGGCTGGCTGCGCTTACTGCCCGCCGTCTCCCTGATTACCCTGCTGACGCTGGGACAGATGCTGATCGTTCCCGTCGGCATGGACCTTATCCCCCACTTCGCCAATAACCATAACCTCGGCGCGCACTACGGCGCGCTGGCGTCCATGGGCGGGCTGGCGGTGCTGGTGGGCAATTTCCTGCTGGGCGACCTGCTCGACCAGGCGTTGACGCCCTCGCCGCAGGCGGCGGTTCCCTGGCTGATGCTGGCTGCGGTTCCATTGTGCAGTTCGCTGGCGATGGTGCTGATTTGCCGCCCGTTTAACACCCTTTCCCCTCAAAATTGATAAGGACCGTCCGATGCGCGTACGCTCTTTCCGTCCCGTTTACGGCCTGCTTTGCGCCGCCCTACTGCTTTCCGGCTGCTTCAACGAAGCGGAGGAAAAATCCGCCGCCGATAACTGCGGCCGCCTGAAACTGGCGATGCTGCAACCGCCGCGCTCCGGCCTGACGCCGCTGAGCGACGACGCCTTCAAGCTGTCGCGCTGGAGCACGGCGGAAACGCTGGTGGTGCTGGACGCGCTGGGCGAAGCGCAGCCCGCCCTGGCGACCCGCTGGCGACAAATCGACGACCATACCTGGCGTTTTGAACTGCGTCCGAACGTGCGTTTCCACGACGACGCCGAGCTAAACGCGGCGACCGTGGTCAACGCGCTGACGGTGGCCGCCACCGCCGCGCCCAAACCGCGTATTCTCGACGGCGTGCAGCTGAGCGCGGTCGCCGAGGGCGACGGCGCGGTGCTGGTTTCAACCGCCCAGCCGGATCCGCTGCTGCCCCAGCGGCTCTCCAGTCCGCAACTGGCTATTCTGTCCGCCGGCGCTTACGGCGAAAACGGCGTGGTCAACCCGCAAAATACCGGCAGCGGTCCTTTTGTGCTGCGCAGCGTCAACGGCACCAGCGGCGCCACGTTGGACAGATTCGACGGCTACTGGGGGGAAAAGGCGCAGGCAAGCGGCATTGACGTCAGCTTTGTGCCGGACGGCCCGGCCCGCGCCGCCGCGCTGCGCACCGGCGCGGCGGATATCGTTGAAGCGATCCCGGTATCCCAAGCGCCGCTGCTGGATCAAAACCTGGTGCATGAAGTGCCGATGCCGCGCACCAATACCCTCTATCTCAATACCCGCCTGGGGCCGATGAAAGATCCGGCGCTGCGCGCGGCGGTGCGCGACGCCGTCAACCGCCGGCAGCTGGTGGACAACGTGTACGAGAAACGCGCCGACGCGGCGCAGGGATTGCTCGGCCCGGTGCTGCCCTGGGCCGCCGAGCTGCGCCAGCCCGTCGCCGACCCGGTAACGGCCGCGGCGCCCGACGGCGTTAGCATCACGCTGGCGACCTTCAGCGACCGCGCCGAACTGCCGGAAGTGGCGGTCTATCTGGCGCAGCAGCTCACCGCCGCCGGTTTTACGGTAAAACAGGTGGTGCGCGAATATTCTCAGATCGAGTCCGATGCACTGGCGGGCAAATTCGACGCCTTTATTTTGTCGCGCGCCACGGTGCTGGATTCCGGCGATCCCGTCGCCTACCTCTACAGCGACTTCGCCTGCGAGGGATCTTTCAATATTTCCCAGCTTTGCCGTCCGGAAATCGATGGCGCCCTGCAACAGGCGGCAGCCATCCCGGCCGGCGATCAACGGCGCCGGGCGATTATGCGGGCGGAAAATCTGATTCTGGCCAGCGACGCCGCCATTCCGCTGCTGCACGAACGGGTTATTCAGGGGGAAAGCGCGCGGGTGAAGGATGCGCTGCGCGACCCGCGCGAACGCGCCTTGATCAACAATGCCACCCGCATCGATGCGGCGGCCAAAACCGAGTAACGGGTAAAACAGGGTCATGAGTGAGCAAGTCTATTGCCGCACCTGCGCCGGCGTCAGCCGCATGCGCCACCCGCGCTACGGCATGCTGATACCGTTTTTTTCCCGCCTGCTGACGCTGGCGGGCATCGTCGCGCTGATTGGCGTCCTGCCCTGGTTATCCGGTCAGGATCCGGCGCTGGCGCTGCTGCGCGCCCGTTCCGGCGACCAGGAAGCCACGGCGGAAACGCTGAATGCGATCCGCCAGTCGCTGGGGCTGGATCAGGGGCCGCTGCGGCTGCTGGCCAACTGGCTCGGCGGACTGCTGCATGGCGACGCCGGTTCTTCGTGGGTATCCGGCCGGCCGGTATTGCCGGGAATGTTGCAGGCGGCGGGCGTCTCGCTGACGTTGATGGCCTCGGCGGCGCTGGTCGCCTTTTCGCTGGCGGCGCTGCTGTGCGCCCCCACGTTTATCCAGGGATTGCACGGCCGCATCCGCCGCTCCAACGGCCTGTTCGCCGCCATGTTCACCGCGCTGCCGGAATTTCTGCTGGCGTCGTTTTTACTGATTGTCGGCGCGGTGTGGCTGAAATGGTTTCCGCCCTACGGCTGGCAGGGGTTGCACTATGCGGTGTTGCCGTCGCTGGCGCTGGGCATTCCCGCCGGCGGCTACCTGGGGCGGATTATCGCCGACGCGCTGTCGGCCACCTTCAGCGAAAACTGGCTGATGACCTGGAGCGTGGCGGGCGTCGGCCGCCGCCACATTGCGCTGGCCGTGCTGAAACGCACCCTGCCGGGGGTGATGCCGCTGGTGGGGCTGGTGCTGGTTTCACTGACCGGCGGCGCGATAGCGGTGGAAAAGGTTTTCGCCATACCGGGCCTGGGCCGGGCCACGCTGGGGGCGGCGGCGGCGCAGGATCTGCCCGCGCTGCAGACCGGCGTGCTTATTTTACTCGCTATCGCCTCACTCGCCGGCATGGCCGCCGCCGGCGTACGGCTGCTGATCCTCGGCCGCGCGCTGCGCAACGGCGCCATGCCGGTGCCGCAAGAAAACCAGGTGACGGCGTCGCGTTACGCCGTCTGGCTGCCGCTGCTCTGCCTGTTGCTTTTAGCGCTGCTGTTGATCGCCGGGCTGCCGCGCGATCCCTATAGCTCCGCCTTTTTGCGTCTGCAGGCGCCCTCTTTTGCGCTGCCGTTCGGCGCGGACGCCATGGGGCGCGACCTGCTGGCCCGCGTCGCCCACGGCACGCTGCACACCTGCCTGCTGGCGTTGGCGGTATCGCTGGCCTGTCTGGTCATCGGCCTGTTTATCGGTCTGTTTCCCCGCCTGTGCACCGGCCCGATAGAAGTGGCCAACGCTCTGCCCCCGGTTATCGCCGGCCTGCTGGTGGCGGCCATCAACGGCCCGAGCTCGACGGGGGCGGCTCTTGCGGTCATCGCCGTCAGTTGGGCGCCGCTGGCGGCGCACACCGCGGCGCTGGTCGCCGAAATCGCGGCGCGTCCCTATGTTCGCATATTGCCGGTAATCGGCGTCGGCCCGGTGCGCCGCAGTCTGTTTTACGTCTTGCCGGCGCTGGCCGGGCCGCTGTTCCGCCATGCCATGCTGCGCCTGCCCGGTATCGCGCTGGCGCTGGCCTCGCTGGGATTTCTGGGATTGGGCGCCTCGCCGCCGACCCCGGAATGGGGGCGCGTGCTGGCGGAAGGCATGCCCTATATCGAACGGGCATTCTGGGGGGTGCTGGCGCCCGCGGCGGCGTTGGCCGTGCTGTCGGTGCTGGCGGTCAGCGCGGCCAATCTGTCCGGACGGGGAAAACGCTGAACCGGAAGAGTCGTTTTTGCGCCTGTTTTCGGCTAGCCTGTTGATTAACGGGCTAACCGCTTCAGCCTATTCAGCGCTGAAGCATTGAGAACAGAGACGGAGAAAAAATATGGGCAACAACGGATCCAGCACAAGGCTCACCGCCGCTGAGGCGCTTGATAAACTGGAAGCGTTGTACGACGGCGCGGTTTCGGCACTGCGCGACGCGATTGAAGATTTTATCACCCAGGGGAAATTGCCGGACGCGCAGGCGCGCGCCGCGGGGCTCTTCGCCTATCCGGAGCTGCGCGTCAAATGGGACGGCGTGGCGACGGGCCATCCGAAACACCGGGCGTATGGGCGTTTTACGCGGCCCGGCAGCTACACCACCACCATCACCCGCCCGCGTTTTTTCCATCACTATCTGACCGAACAGCTGACCCTGCTTGAGGGGGAGTACGCCGCCAGCATTGAAGTGGCGCCGTCCCATCAGGAAATTCCTTTCCCCTACGTGCTGGACGGTTCCGATCTTATTCTCGACCGTTCGATGAGCGCCGGGATCGCCCGGCATTTTCCCACCACCGAGCTGTCGCAAATCGGCGATGAAACCGCCGACGGATTATTCCACGCCACCACCACCTCGCCGCTGTCGCATTTTGACGCGCTGAGGACCGACTTCTCCCTGGCGCGGCTGCGCCACTATACCGGCACGGCGGTGGAGCATTTTCAGCCGTTCGTTCTTTTCACCAACTATACCCGCTACGTGGATGAATTCGTGCGCTGGTCCTGCGACCAGATCGCCGATCCGCACAGCCCGTATGAATCCCTGTCCTGCGCCGGCGGCGTCTCTATTACCTCGGCGACCGCCAATCCCGAACGCTCCGTTTCCGACCTCGCATGGAAAAACCACCAGATGCCGGCTTACCACCTGATTTCGCGCAACGGCAAAGGCATTACCCTGGTGAATATCGGCGTCGGCCCGTCCAATGCCAAAACCATTTGCGATCACCTCGCGGTGCTGCGGCCGCACGCCTGGCTGATGATCGGCCACTGCGGCGGCCTGCGCGAAAGCCAGACGATTGGCGATTACGTGCTGGCTCACGCCTATCTGCGCGACGACCACGTTCTTGATTCGGTGCTGCCGCCGGATATTCCGATCCCCAGCATCGCCGAAGTTCAGCGCGCCCTTTATGACGCCACCAAAACGGTGAGCGGTATGCCCGGCGAGGAAGTGAAACAGCGTCTGCGCACCGGTACGGTGGTCACCACCGACGATCGCAATTGGGAGTTGAGATATTCGGCCTCCGCGCTGCGCTTTAATCTCAGCCGCGCGGTGGCCGTGGATATGGAAAGCGCGACCATCGCCGCGCAGGGTTATCGTTTCCGGGTGCCTTACGGCACGCTGCTCTGCGTCTCCGACAAGCCGCTGCACGGTGAAATCAAGCTGCCCGGCCAGGCCAATCGCTTCTATGAGGGCGCCATTTCGGAGCATCTGCAAATCGGCATCTGCGCCATCGACCTGCTGCGCGCCGAAGGCGATCGCCTGCATTCCCGCAAACTGCGCACCTTCAACGAGCCGCCGTTCCGGTAGGCCATGGTTTACCGCCAGCATTGCATCTTTATCAGATGCAATGCCGGCGTCTGCGCCCTAATTGATTTCCGGGTGCTGGTCGATCAGGCTTCTTCTTTTCTTCTGCAGCTCGGCGATTTGCTCGTCAATATCTTCGATTTTTTGCTCGATATTGTCGTATTGCTCCTGCAACAGCTCTTTCGCTTCGGCCCGGTCGGAAGCCGCCGGCGTGGCGCCTTTTAACGGCCGGTTAGCCGTTTCTTTCATTGCTATCCCGGTGACCAGCCCGATGACGGCAATCACCATCAAATAATAGGCCGGCATATAAAGATTGCCCGTTGATTCAACCAGCCATGCCGCCGCCGTCGGCGTAAAGCCGGCAACCAGAACGGATATATTGAACGATATCGCCAACGCGCTGTAACGGATATGCGTCGGGAACAGCGCGGGTAAAATAGACGCCATCACGCCGGTAAAAGAATTAAGCAGCACGGCCAGAATCAGCAGTCCGCAAAAAATAAGGCCAATCACGCCGCTGTTAATAAGAATGAAACTGGGGATGGATAAAAGAAAAAGACCGATGCTGCCGCAAATAATAAACGGCTTACGTCCGAATCTGTCGCTCATTAATCCCATTACCGGCTGGACAAATAACATACCGAGCATCACGGCGATAATAATCATTACGCCATGATCTTCCGAATAATGCAGGCTGTGCGACAGGTAGCTCGGCATATAGGTCAGCAACATATAGTAGGTGACGTTGGTGACAATAACCACGCCGACGCACATCAGTAAACCCCGCCACTGTTTGGTGGCAATCTCCCTGAATGACACTTTGGGCGCCGACTGCAGGCTGTCTTTCGAGTCTTTATCCAGTTTATCGACATGTTGTTGAAAGGCCGGAGTTTCCTCCAGCGCATGGCGCAAATAGATCCCGATCAGTCCCAGAGGACCGGCGATAAAGAACGGAATACGCCATCCCCATTCGAGGAAGTCCGCTTCGCCGACAATCGACGAAATCAGCACCACTACGCCCGCCCCTAAAACAAAGCCGGCGATCGAGCCAAAATCAAGCCAACTGCCTAAAAAGCCGCGCTTTCTGTCCGGTGAATATTCGGCAACGAATATCGCCGCGCCGGTATATTCCCCGCCGACGGAAAAACCCTGCGCCAATTTCGCCAGCAGCAATAATATCGGCGCCCAGATACCTATTGATGCATAGGACGGGATCAAACCAATACAGAACGTGCTGACCGCCATAATAATAATGGTTACCGACAACACTTTCTGGCGACCGAATTTATCGCCCATGGCGCCAAAAAATACGCCGCCCAACGGCCTGACAAGAAAAGGAACCGAAAAGGTCGCCAGCGCGGCAATCATTTGCACGCCGGGATCCGCTCCGGGGAAAAATACCCGTCCGAGCGCATAAGCAACAAAACCATAAACGCCGAAATCGAACCATTCCATCGCATTGCCAAGCGCCGCGGCCGTAATGGCCTTTTTAAGCTTGACGTCGTCAATTATCGTAATGTCCTGTATTTTCATGGGCACACGACGTTTCTTTTTTAATACCATTTATGACTCCATTTGTTTAAAAAACAACCGTTCACCTGACGATAGCGATAAACGATTGCAACAATCCTTTCCCAAAATCATTTGATTATAGGATATTTCAAAAATGACGCCTGTGTTACTCGCGGCGGTTGAAAACGGCCTGGCGATTATTTTGCGGGATAAATAACAGAGCAGTAATTTCATATTTGAAATGACGGAATTGCGAAGTACTGAATAACGTTATAGTAACACAATCGGGGGTAATGCGGGAACGAGGTTGGCGTCCGGCGCTGGAACGATCCTTATGCGGCTTCCCCCCTGACCGGAGGGAAGCCGGCTGGCCGTTATTTAGCGCGAGCGGCGCGCCGCGATGATCTCTTCCGTCACATTGCGCGGCGCTTCCACGTAGTGCCGGAACTCCATGGTATAGGTCGCCCGTCCCTGAGACATCGAGCGCAACGCGGTGGAGTAGCCGAACATCTCGGATAGCGGCACCTCGGCGCGGATAATCCGCCCGGCGATCATCTCTTCCATGCCCTGCACCAGACCGCGGCGGGAAGACAGATCCCCCATGACGCTGCCGGCGTACTCTTCCGGCGTTTCAACCTCCACCTTCATGACCGGCTCCAGGATCACCGGATTGGCGCGTTTTATCGCCTCGCGGAAGCCGAAAATCGCCGCCATCTTGAAGGCCATTTCCGAGGAGTCCACCTCATGGTAGGAGCCGAAAGTCAGCGTGACCTTGACGTCGACGATCGGGTAACCCGCCAGCACCCCGGTCGTCATCGCTTCGCGCACGCCCTTTTCCACCGACGGAATAAATTCACGCGGCACCACCCCGCCCTTGGTGGCATCCTCGAAGGCGAAGCCTTTGCCCGCTTCCTGCGGCTCAACCGTCAGCACCACGTGGCCGTACTGGCCCTTACCGCCGGACTGACGGACAAACTTCCCTTCCACGTCCGTCACCTTGCTGCGGATGGTTTCACGATAGGTGACCTGCGGCCTGCCGATATTGGCCGCCACGCCGAATTCGCGCTTCATGCGGTCGACGATGATCTCCAGATGCAGCTCGCCCATGCCGGAAATAATCGTCTGCCCGGACTCCTCGTCGGTTTTGAGGCGGAACGACGGATCTTCCGACGCCAGCCGCTGCAGGGCGATGCCCATTCTTTCCTGATCGGCCTTGGTTTTCGGCTCGATAGCCAGCGAAATCACCGGCTCGGGGAAGGTCATCTGTTCCAGCGTCAGCACGGCATCCGGGTCGCACAGGGTTTCCCCGGTGGTCACCTCCTTCAGACCGACGCAGGCGGCGATGTCCCCGGCGCGGATTTCATCCACTTCGTGGCGCGCATTGGCGTGCATCTGGACGATACGCCCGATACGCTCCTTTTTGCCCTTGATCGGGTTGTAAACGCTGTCGCCCTTGCGCAGCACGCCGGAATAGACCCGCACAAACGTCAACTGGCCGACGTAGGAGTCGGTCATCAGCTTGAACGCCAGCGCCGCGAACTTATCGTCGTCGTCGGCGTGACGCACCGTCTGATTGCCTTTTTCATCAATACCGCTGACCGGCGGAATATCCAGCGGCGACGGCATCAGCTCGATGATGGCGTCCAGCATGCGCTGTACCCCTTTGTTTTTAAACGCGCTGCCGCACAGCATCGGCTGAATCTCGCCCGCAATGGTGCGGATACGCAGGCCGAGGGTAATCTCCTCTTCGCTCAGCGCCTCGCCGTTCAGGTATCGGGTCATCAGCTCGTCCGTCGCTTCCGCCGCCGCCGTGACCATATTGTCCCGCCACTCCTGCGCCGTCGCCAGCAGGTGCTCCGGGACGGCCTCATAGCTGAAGGTCATCCCCTGCGTGGCGTCGTCCCAGATAATGGCGCGCATTTTGATCAGGTCGATCACGCCGATAAAGTGTTCTTCGCTGCCTATCGGGATGACTATCGGCACCGGATTGGCTTTCAGCCGATCGATCATCATCTGACGAACGCGGAAATAGTCGGCGCCGGGGCGGTCCATTTTGTTGACGAACGCCAACCGCGGCACCTGATATTTATTCGCCTGGCGCCAGACCGTTTCCGACTGCGGCTGCACGCCGCCGACCGAGTCATACACCATTACCGCGCCGTCCAGCACGCGCATCGAGCGCTCGACCTCAATGGTGAAATCCACGTGTCCGGGGGTATCGATAATATTGATATGATGCCGGGGATAGCGGTTCTCCATCCCCTGCCAGAAACAGGTTACCGCCGCGGAGGTAATGGTTATGCCGCGTTCCTGTTCCTGCGCCATCCAGTCGGTGGTCGCCGCGCCATCGTGGACTTCGCCCATCTTGTGACTCACCCCGGTGTAAAACAGGATGCGTTCCGTCGTGGTGGTTTTACCGGCATCAATGTGGGCGGAAATGCCAATATTGCGATAGCGTTCAATGGGGGTGATGCGAGCCATATAACATCCTTAATTAGTTAAACTAATTCTGGGGCTGGCAGTTAACTGTCTGCGGCAGAACTCGATCTGATATCGGCGAACAGTATAGTACAAATGTACGAGTATATTCGAACATTTTATTCAATCGGTATTCCTGATGATATGAATGAAAGGCCGTACCGCTACATTATTGCCGATCGAGAGATTTTTGCTGAAAAAATGCGCCGGTTATGCGTACTCTGGTTTTGATTTCCGTCACATATACTGCCCATGACCGTTGTCATATCAATGCAAACTTTCTATATCGGCGTTAAAAAATATTCCCGACGATTTATTTTGGTCACCAAAGGAGCAGTGCCAATGAATAAAATGGATAAATTGCTCGCGGCCGGATTATTGCTGCTGTCTGCCGCCAGCCAGGCCGTCGTACCGGCCGACGGACCGCGGGTCGCACTGGACGGCGGCGGCATCGCCGGAACCACGCGACAAGGCGTCGACGCCTTTAAAGGCGTGCCTTACGCCGCGCCGCCCCTGGGCGAGCTGCGCTGGCAGCCGCCGCAGCCGGCGCCTCGCTGGACGGGCGTTCGCCCGGCCGTGGCGTACGGCAAGGATTGCATGCAGGAACCCTTTCCCGGCGATGCCGCCCCGCTCGGCGTCGGCTTTAGCGAAGACTGCCTGACCGTCAACGTGTGGCGTCCGGCCGACGCCCGCGGCCCCCTGCCGGTGATGGTGTGGATCTACGGCGGCGGGTTCGTCAACGGCGGTTCGTCGCCGGAGGTCTATTCAGGCGAAGAATTCGCCCGTCAGGGGGTGGTGTTCGTCAGTTTCAACTACCGCGTCGGCCGTTTTGGTTTCTTTGCCCATCCCGCATTGGCGGACCAGCCGCTGCGCGGCAATTACGGATTAATGGATCAGATTGCGGCGCTGAAATGGGTACAAAAAAATATCGCGGCATTTAATGGCGATGCGCAAAATGTGACGCTGTTCGGCGAATCCGCCGGCGGGTTCGCCATCCATTCACTGCTCACCAGCAATTTGGCGCAGGGGCTGTTTCACAAGGCCATTATTCAATCCGGCGGCGGCAGACATAACCTGGCCATCGCACAGGATTGGCCCAGGGCGGAGCAGGCCGGGCTGGCGTTTGCGCAGGCCAACGGCATCAGCGGAAAAGATGAAAACGCCCTGGCGGCGTTACGCGACATTCCGGCGGATAAGGTGGTCAACGGTCTGAATATGGCGATAAGTCCGGCGGATTATTCCGGCCCGATGATCGATGGCAGACTGATCGTCGGCGAACCACAGGATCTGTATCGTCAGGGCGCCTTCCAGCGCATCCCGCTGCTGGTCGGCGCCACCGACGCCGATATCGGCTTCCCCCCCAAGGCGGAAACCCTTGATGAGGCGGTGGCGGTTTTTGCCGCCGCCGATCGTCGGCAGGCCAAACAGGCTTATCGGGGCTTGTCGCCTCAGGCCGTGGCCATGGCGATTTCCAGCGACGGCTTTATGGTGGAGCCGGCTCGCTTCGTCGCCCGTATCTGGGACAAGGCCGGGATTCCGGCCTGGCAGTACCGTTTTGGCTATGTGGCGGACAGTATGCGCGATCAATGGCAGGGGGCGGTGCATGCCAGCGAGATCCCTTACGTGTTTAATACGCTGACCGCGCGCTACGGCGAGCAGGTCACGGCGAACGATCGGGCCGTCGCCCGGCAAACGCAGCAGTACTGGGTGAACTTCGCCCGCACCGGCCGGCCGGATGGCGCCGACCTGCCGCAGTGGGAGCGCTATAGCCGGCAAAAAGACAATATTCTGATCGTCCCGGCCGACGGCGCGCAGCACACCGCGCAACAGCCCGACCCGTGGCGGCAGCGCCTGGATCTGGTGGAAAAACTGGCGGAGCAATAACGTTGCTGGCGGCGGGCAGGACGCCCGCCATAAAAAATCGCCGGGAGCGATTTTCAACGTCGCTTGCGACGGCCCGGAGGGTGGCGGGCAGGACGCCCGCCATAAAAAAACCAGTCAAATTAAAAGCTGACTGGTTTTTGATAGAACATTAACAAAGCGCGACCTGCCGTGGCGGAATCGCCGATGTCACTCAACCACATACTCTTTAATTTTATTCTCCTCCGCGCTTTTTCCCGCCATCGTTCCCTTGAGCTTTTTTAACGCCTCACCCGCTTCCTTCAGTACGCGAGCGCACTGTTCGCGGGTGATGGTAAGCGGCGGTTCGATGCGCACCGATTTGGCGTTATTCAACGTTCCGGCCACCAGAATATGACGATGGAAAAGTTCTTTCGCAAACGTATACCCAATCTCGTTTTTCCTGAACTCGATAGCCTGCAATAAGCCAAGGCCGCGTACTTCGGAAATCAACTCAGGGTAGCCGGCGGCAAGCTCTTTCAGCCCTTGCAGTAAAAAGTCCCCTTGCTGCGCGGCTTGCTCAGGCAATTTTTCCGTCAGCAGAACATTGATGGTGGCCAGCGCCGCCGAACAGGCCAGCGGGTTACCGCCGAAGGTGGTGGTATGCAGGAACGGATTTTCAAACAGCACCGAGAACACCTCTTCCGTCGCCACCGTGGCGCCGATTGGCATTACGCCGCCGCCCAGCGCCTTAGCCAGACAAAGGATATCGGGCTGAACGCCATAATGTTCACAGGCGAACATCTTGCCGGTGCGCCCCATGCCGGTCTGTACTTCGTCCAGAATCAGCAATGCCCCAACCTCGTCGCATAATGCTCTGACCGCAGGTAAGTAATTTTCCGGAGGTACGATCACCCCGCCCTCTCCCTGAATGGGTTCAAGGATGATGGCGGCGACGTCGTCTCCGGTCTTCTGGCATTGATGAACCTGCTTCCTCATGGCGCTGATATCGCCAAAAGGAACGTGATGGAAACCAGGCAGCAGCGGCATGAAAGGACGGCGAAACTCGGCCTTGGCGGTGGCGGACAGAGCTCCGAGCGACTTACCGTGAAACGCGCCCGAGGCGGCGATAAAGGTATATTTGCCATGACGGGACTGATAAGCCTTGGCCAGCTTCAACGCCGCTTCAACCGATTCGGTTCCGCTGTTGCTGAAAAAACTGTATTTAAGGTTGCCGGGCGTTAAGGCCGCCAGCGTTTTCGCCAACATGGCGCGCAGTGGGTCGAGGAGTTCCTGACTGTGTAAGGGTTGTTTGGCAAGCTGCTGCTCTACGGCGGCGATAACCGTGGGATTGCGATGACCGACGTTGAAGATGCCGTAGCCGCCCAGGCAGTCCAGATATTCGTTTCCCTGGGTATCAACCAGCGTATTCGGACCGCTGGCGCGCCATTCCACCGCGCCGTATTCACCCCCGGAGGTGACGGATTTTCGATATTCAAGAAAACCCGGATTGACGTATTCACGAAAAGAACTCAAGACTTCCTGATTTAATGCAGACATTTCTTCAGTAGTTAACTTTTCGCTCTTAATCCAATGTAAAGCCTGCTGAGTGCACTCTAGCGGGTTGAGGTTTGCCTTTGATCTGGACAAAATGCGCTCCTTGATAACGGATATCATGTGATATCAATTTAATTAATGCACAGAACACGCCAGTTCGCCGCCCCAAACGACAATAAAAGATTAAAATCTGACACGGCATACAAAACTGAAATAAAAAGAAAAAGAAAACTTTACCTTCAGCATTAAAAACCGCAGCGCGCCGTTAATTGCCGGGGAAACCGAGTAAAAGCGCCGCAAACGCACCATAACGGAGCGTTACGCGCCACCGTGGTGCAAAAGGGCATATAAAAAGACGGCCGTTCAGGTTCAGCACGGCAAATAGTATCGGCAGGCGAATTGCGGCCGCGCCTTGCCTCGATAATGACCGAGGCAAGGCGGGATGGGGAAAATCAATGACGGATCATGACATGGCGAACAATGGTGTAATCTTCCAGGCCGTATATCGACATATCCTTGCCGTAGCCGGAAAGTTTCTGTCCGCCGTGCGGCATTTCGCTCACCAGCATGAAATGGGTATTCACCCAGGTGCAGCCATATTGCAGGCGCGCCGCCAAGCGGTGCGCCCGCCCGATATCGCGGGTCCAGACGGACGAGGCCAGCCCGTAGGTGGAGGCATTGGCCCAGTCGACCACCTGCGCTTCATCATCAAACGGCGTAATGGAAACCACCGGGCCAAAGACCTCTTTCTGTACGATCTCATCTTCCTGACGGGCGCCGGCCAGGACGGTGGGCTGGAAGTAATACCCCTTGCCCGCCGCCCGCTCGCCGCCGGTCACCAGGGTAATATGCGGCAGCGCCCTGGCCCGTTCGACAAATCCGGCGACCCTTTCCAGCTGCGCCGCGGTGATTAACGGCCCCAGCTCGGTCTGTTCATCCTGCGGGTCGCCCATATTCAACGTCGATACCGCTTTCCCCAGTTCGCTTACCACCCGATCATAAACAGCGCGCTGTACGTAGAGGCGGCAGGCCGCGGTACAATCCTGACCGGCGTTATAGAAACCGAAGCTGCGGATGCCGTCAACCACCTGGGCGATATCCGCGTCATCGAAGACAATCACCGGCGCTTTGCCGCCCAGTTCCATGTGCGTGCGTTTGACGCCGGGAGCGGTATTGGCAAGAATATGAGCGCCGGTGGCGATCGATCCCGTCAGGGAAACCATCCGCACCTTCTCATGCCCGGTAAGCGCGTCCCCCACGTCGGCGCCGCGGCCAAACAGAATATTCACCACGCCGGCCGGCAGAATATCCGCCAGCAGATGCGCCAGATAAAACGTGGTCAGCGGGGTCTGTTCGGCGGGTTTCAGCACCACGCAGTTTCCCGCGGCCAGCGCCGGCGCCAGTTTCCAGGAGGCCATCATCAGCGGGTAGTTCCACGGGGCGATGGACGCCACCACGCCCACCGGGTCGCGCCGGATCATGGAGGTATGGCCCTCCAGGTATTCGCCCGCCGCCGAACCGTTCAGGCAGCGCGCCGCGCCGGCAAAAAAGCGGAATACATCCGCCACCGCCGGAATCTCGTCATTCAGCACCGCGTGATAGGGTTTGCCACAGTTAAGGGATTCCAGTCGGGCAAACTCCTCGCCGTGCTGCTCAATCACATCGGCAATTTGCAATAAAAACGCGGCGCGCGCTTTGGGCGTGGTTTGCCCCCACTGCGTAAATGCCGCATCCGCCGCCTTTACGGCCGCATCGACCTGATGCAGGTCGGCCTGGGGGATCGAGGCGATTTGCTCGCCGCTGGCAGGATTAAAAACCGCCAGAGCCTCGCCCCGGCCGGCGACGTGTTCACCATCTATCAGCAATTTGTCGTGCATAACACTTCCCTTATAAACAGAAAATCAGTGGAGTTTTGTCGCTTACTGGTTCTTCACTTATAAAAGATACGTGCAAAAAAGCTGCCAGTTTCTCAGGCGGAGACCATAAACATCGCCAACGCCGACGGTGGAGATGTGCGATGGCGCGTCATGGGTCTGACCGGCGCTAACGTTTTTTAGCCGCCTCTTCTCTCGACTCTTCCACCGCCTTTTTCGCCTCCTCGGCCAACGCCTCCAGTTCCTCTTCGGTCAGCTTGTCGGCCGCTTCCCGCATCTTCGCGAGACCGTCGCTGACGGTAACTTCTTTGGGGTCGGATTCAGCCATGTCGTACTCCTGTGCATAAGGTGATATTAAAGAGAGGGTTCGGTTAAGTGTAGTCGAACGCGACATTACGCCAACTTATGAATATTTACCTCACCAATATTTATCACACCAACCATTTACGCGAAGCCGTGCTGCCGTTTGCTGGCCTGTTCCTGCGCTTTGAACTGATTGAAGCGCGGCAGGAATTTATCCCAATCGATAATATGTCCGTCGATTTCCGGGCCGTCGATGCAGGCATGTTTGCGCACCAGCCTGCCGTCGGTATTCACCGGCACCATACAGGCGCCGCACATGCCGGTGGCATCCACCATGATGGAGTTCAGGCTGGCGACGGTTTTCACGCCGTACGGGCGCGTCAAATCGCAGACCGCGCGCATCATCAGCGGCGGGCCGATAGTGACGATTTCGGTTATTTCCCTCCCTCCTCCTTGCCGGTTCTCTTTCAGCAGGTCCTCCAGCGGGCCGGTGACGAACCCCTTGCGACCGAAACTGCCGTCGTTGCTGGTATAAATCACATCCAGCAACCCCGGGTAGTCGGCCTGTAGTTTGCCGATGCGTTCGTTGTCCCGGATCCAGAACAGCAGATCGGCATTGCGGAAGCCGGCAATGAGCGTGACATGATTACCGGCGCGTAAATGCTCCCGCATAATGGGATAAGCCGGCGGCAGGCCGACGCCGCCGGCGGTGAATACCACAGTTTTATCAGGAGGATAGCGGTGCAGGACGCTGGGCTGGCCCAGCGGGCCGGCAATTCCGGCGAAGGCATCCCCCACCTGCATCCGGTTGATAGCCATACTGCTGCTTCCCATACCTTGCACCACCAGGCAGATGGTACCGTTCTCCGCGTCCCAATCGGCGAGGGTCAGCGGAATCAACTCGCCGCTAGTCCACGGCAGCACGCGGACAAATTGCCCGGCGCGGGCGGCCTTGGCAATCAGCGGCGCCCGGACAATAAGCTCGACGATGCCGCCCGCCAGTTCAATCTTCGCCAGAATAGTTTTCGGTGTGGCGCCCAGGGTCGAATAGCGCCCGGCCAGGCTTACCATGGACCGGATTTCGTCAGGGGACAGGTTCATGTCGCTGACGATTTCGAGGGCTGCCGCCCGGCCGTCTCCGGCGGCGTTGATGGCGGTGGAGCCGCCGCGCGACGCGTCGCCCCCTGAATAAACGCCGCTGATGGAGGTTTGCTGTGAGTCCCGTTCCACCTGGATGGAGCCCCATTTGGTGGTATGGAGATCCGGCTCCGCGTCTTTGATAATGGGATTGGGCGCATTGCCGAGGGCCATAATCACCAGATCCACCGCCATCGATTCTTTATCGCCGGTGGCCGACGGGCTGCGGCGGCCGGACGCATCGGGGTCCCCCAGCGCCATCACATCGAGTATGGCCTGCTTGACGAAATGGGTCTGGTCGTCACCGATAAACTCGCAGGGCGCGCGCAGTACCTTAAGGGCGATCCCCTCCTCCTGCGCATGCCGCAGCTCTTCCACCCGCGCCGGCATTTCGCTCTGGGTGCGACGATAGACGATGGCGACCTCGCCCCCCAGGCGCAGGGCGGTGCGGGCGGCATCCATGGCGGTATTGCCGCCGCCGATGACTATCACCCGTTTGCCGCTGATTTCCGGCAGCGGTGTTTCATAATCTCCGCTGGCTCCTTGCATCAGGTTGACGCGGGTCAGAAACTCGTTGGCCGACATCACATTAAGCAGATGCTCACCGGGCACGTTCATAAAGCGCGGCAACCCGGCCCCGGTGCCGACGAAGATTTTCCAGAAGCCGGCGTTTTTCAGATCTTCCAGCGTAGCGGTCTTGCCCACCACAAAATTGGTGACGAACTTCCCGCCAAGCAGGGTTATTTTATCCACCACATCATTAATCAGCTCATTGGGCAGCCGGAATTCCGGGATACCGTAGCGCAACACCCCGCCCAGGGCGTGGAAGGCTTCGAACACCGTAACCGGAAAGCCCTCCGCCGCCAGCAGGTAGGCGTTGATAAGTCCGGCTGGTCCGGAACCCACCACCGCGATGGGCGGCTTTACCGCCTGTACCCAGGGGTCGGGACGGTGGTTGAAACGCTCGTCGGCCCCGCCGGTAGTTATCTTTTCCCGTTGGGGCAAATACCACTCCAGTTGGCCAATTTCAATGGGTCGCTTTTGATGGGCGCAGACGCCCTGGCATTGCAACTCTTGGGGACAAACCCGCCCCGTGACGTTGGGAAGGGGGTTGCAGCTTTCTATCAGTTCCATGGCCTCGCGAAAGCGGCCGGTGCCCAGCAGATCGAGCATTTGCGGAATGTGAATCTTGACCGGGCACCCACCTTTGGGCTGCGCGTCGCCGGGGTTCAACAGACCGACTTCACAAGGTTTTTCTTCGCACTGCTTGTCCCGCAGGGCTTCCAGCCAGACCAGCAGTTCCACCTCGCGGGCGCTGTAACCCACGTTCATATAACCGAGATACCCCTGGTTCACCAGCTCGAAATCCCGCGCGCGCTGTTCGGGTTCACGTATATAGGGCGGAATGGCGTTTTCAGCCGGCCAGTTTTCCGACAACCCCTTGAACAGCGGATAACGATCCGACAGGTTCCGGTCAAGGGCGCGGATGAATTTACGCTTGAACTTCAGCGGAATATCCCAGACAAACCGCATCAGCAGTTTGCTAGCGTCATTGTCGCGCAGCAGCAGTTCCCACAGCGTGTGAATAAATTCGGCGCCAAGTTCCTCCTGCCGGAATTCCCAAGCCACGGCCTGGGTCCCGTCGGCGATGAAAATGTCGCGAAAGACCCACGGCTCGTTTTGCAGCCGGCGGCTCAGCAGCGCCATCTGCTGATGGTAGGTTTCCACCGGCTCCGTCCGTTCCAGGGCCGCCAGCTGCGAGCGCGTATTTTCCAGCGTACTGCCGGCACTGAGATAGCGACGCAGCTCGTCTTCCGGGGAAGCGCCCTGTGGTGAAGAAAGCCTGTTTTCGGTGCTCATTGTATAATCTCCGCATCACAATTGGCCGCCACCCGTTCAATACGACGTTTCAGGTCCGGCGTGATCTTGATGCGCTCAAGCACGCCGGGAATCATATGGGCGATTTCCCGGCTTTCGCCGTTGATAACGATCCGGGTTCTTTCGAAAATCTCCGGCACATCCTGGTAGCAGGTTTTGCAATTGGTGCACTTCGCCTGATCTTCCGGGGACAGCGTTATCAGCGCCTCGGCCTCGCTATCGGCCTTGGGGGATGGCGCGGAAGACGGCGTATCGTCCACCGTCTGGACCGGGATCGCACCGGCGTTCACCGGCGGGGCCTTGCTCGACGCCGCCAGCCGGGACATGGCGCGGGCAATATCATCCATGGAGACTTCCCGCTGCCGCACCGCCGCCTGATACCGCTCCATAAGGGCATTGATGGCGGCATCGTGTTCCGCCGCCATTTTCCCTTCATGCAGACCGGCGAGATGTTGCAGCATCCGCCAATATTTACGCCGCTCTTCCACCAGCTCAATCAGGGACGGGGAGACGCCGAGCTTGATAAGATGTCGATTGGCATCGACGGAATAGATAAAGGGAATAAGCTCCGCCCGTTCGCTGGGCGGCAGATCGATAAAGGCGTCCACCGCCACCGTGCGTGCGTCGTCCACGGTATCGATGGCGTGGAATTGCTTCCTGAAACGGTTTTCCTGCCGGGCGAATACCGCCGGCGTCAACGGCATGGTCAGCAGTTGCAGGCCGCCGTTTTCGTCGAGATATTCAAGAGTGGTGGTGGTCCAGTCCTTATCCACATCCGGATTGCCCTCAAGGGAGAACCACTCGTGCAGTGAAGCGCCGCGGCGCGTATCGTGCACAAACACCGGGTTCATCCGGCTTTCCACCGCCAGACGGCCGTGCCGAGCGGCGGCGGCATCGGTAATGCCGTGTTCGCTCTGACAGGGAGTGTAGATATCCAGCACCGCCGGTCCCTCGGTATAGCGAAGGCATTCCAGCGTATTTTTGAGGAAATGCCCCGGCAGCGCGGTGGTGGAGGAACAGACGAACACATTGGGATGGAAAGAGGCGATCAGTCCCAGCTCCTTACGCGCTTCGCGTTTACCGCCCTGCTCCTTGCCGATACGGGCCAGGTCGGCATCCTGGCCGGTAAAGCTCGAGGTGGAGGCCTGGCCGCCGGTATTGGAATAGACCCCGGTATTCAGCACCACGACCTTGAGCGGCGTACTGCTGGTCAAAATGCGCGATAGTGCGCCGAAGCCGATATCGTAGGTCGCGCCGTCTCCGCCGATGGTCATTACCGTCGGCAGCAAGGCAAGCTCGTCGGCGGTGAAGTCGGCCCACGACAGGTAGCGAAGCGCCGGATCGTGCAGATCCGAACGGTATTGATCCGCCAGTTCCAGACGCGCCAGGCGCAGCGCGCGGACATCCGTCACCAACTGCGCGGCGAGTCCTTCGAACATCCCCTTGGCCAGGGGCTGGGCGTCCTGGAACAGGCTGTTGACCCAAGGATCGTTATAACAGTTATAGGGAAAGGTAGAGGCGTAAACGCTGCTGCATCCGGTGGAGTTGGCGATAACGGCCCCGGCCGGGCCCTGGCCGCCGGGGCCGCCTTCGTAGAGATAGAGCCTTTTTTCCAGCGTACCGATAAGATCGTCGAGACGTTCGCGCCGGGCAACGTCCGTATCGGGCAGTGAATCCCGTTTCTCATTCAGCCGGGAGACGAGGGTTTCCAGTTCTACCCGGTGGTCCCGCTGGTGCTGGTGAGTGATGGCATGATTGGCGGATACCACCAAACGGATGGCCGTCACTTCGCCGCAGCCGCGGCAACCGCCGTGCCCGCCGGTGGTGGCGTAATAGTTCTCGGGATTAAGCAACAGCCGCTTGATGTCGCCGTCGGGTTTGAGCGCATCGGCATAGAACCGCGCCGGGGTTTTCGGCAGCGACGTCATAAATCCGAAGCGGGTCTGCAGGGTCTGATGCAACGGCGCATCCTGATCCCGGGGCACCAGCGCGCCGGGGCCGCAGACGCTGACGCACTCGAGACAACCGGTACATTTCCACGGATCAACGGCGACGGCATACAGTCCGCCGCTGCCGGCACCGGCTTTCTCCGCCGCATCGAAGAACGGCCGGGTCCGGGCGACGGGATATGCCGCCAGCACCTCGGCCAGCCCGACAAAATCATTGCGCAAGCCCGCTTCGTCGATGACCAACCCCGCCGCCGCCTCGGCAACGATGTCGTGGAAAGGCCGCGACGTTTTGTTCTGACGGTACGTTTCACGCACCGCATCCACCAGCGGGTAGAGATGCGTACGCATGGCCTCGAGCCGGTTTTCGTCCAGATCGAGCCGGCGAATGCCCGCCAGCAGCAGTTCGTGAATATCATGTACCCTATTCGGGATCGCCGCATCCGGGCACACCAGCGCGCACTCCATGCAGCCGGTGCATACATCGGCGCGGAACTCGGGAACGGAACGGCGGAACAGCCCTTTATCCTTCGCGCTCGCGGTGCCGGCGGGCATAAACAGTCCGGCGCCGGGCAATACCGGCGCTTCGCTGATGCTGCCTTCGCGGAAGGGGCGTGCAACGGTTTCTTCATAATATTCATGGTCGAACAGACCGTTCAGAACCGACGTGTCCCCACGATGCGCCCGCCCGGCGGACAGGGATAGGCTGTACGGGCTCGCCGACAAACTTTGGCCGTCGACATCCGCAAATTCCGCCGAGGCGTAATCGACGCGCCTGGTGGCTTCAATGCCGTCGTGGATCACCGCCATATTGCCTTCCACCACGGCGCCGCCCTTGGCGCCGAACTTTTTAGCGATCTGCTGGCGGATTTTCGCCAGGATCGCGTCGGCGGATGAACCCGTCGAGACAGCTTCTACGTGCCCCACCATCGCGCCGATAAAGGCGATGCCCATCATGCGGGTTTCCAGCTCCGGCGTCGGCGCATGTTTTTTGGCGACGACAAACGCATCGATAATCAGGAAGTGGATACCCTTTTCCCGGATTGTGTTGCGGGCCGATACCGGTAATTCCCGCCAAACCTCCACGGGGGACAGATTGGATTGCATGATAAAGGTGCCGCCGACCGTCAGGCCGCGCAGGGGATTGGCATGACTAAACACCTTATGATCCGGTGAAATAACGATTTCCACATCTTCAAGCTCGGCATTGGTGATCTTCACCGGCTCCGGGCTGAGCGTAATATAATAATTGGTGGGTGCGCCGCTCTTCTCGGAACCGTATTTCGGCGCCGATTTCGAGTGCATATCCAGCACGCCCGCCAGAATATCGGTTAATAGCTTGCCGGTGGCGATGGTGCCGTAACCGCCCACCGAGTGGAAACGGATACGGAACGCGCCCTCCGGCAGCAAATTCGGGTTCGGCCCGGTCTCCAGCGCCATCCGTTCGGTTTCGGGATAAGCATCTTTCAGGCGCTTCTGTAGTTTCTCTAAATAGGGCGACGGCGTCGGGGAGAAGAATTGCGAACCTAAATAGATCAGCGGCGCCCCTTGGCCGTCCGCCATATTCTTGAATGCGGCGATCAGATGCCGCGGCTGCAGGTCGTGCCCGCCGAGGCCGAAAATGGCGGTGGTCAGTTTCGGCATGGCGCGAATGGCGGGAATATCCGGATGGCGCGATTGATCGGCATTTTCGCGGGCCTTGAACAGGGCGCTGGTCACCCTAGCCGTCAGTTCCGTCTGGTCGGAGCGCTCCAGCACCGTCACAGCCTGCTTGCCTTGCAGCGCATCCACCAGTTCAGCTTCCGGGAAAGGCTGCAGCAGTTTAACGGCCACCAGGCCCACTTTATCGCCCGAACGACGCAGATACGCGACCACGGCCTCGATATCATCGGTAACGGACCCCAAGGCGACAATGACGTTTTCGGCGTCTTCGCACATAAAGGTCTGGACCGGATGGTAATGGCGTCCGGTCAATTCGCCATATTCCTCCATCGCCTGGCGCACCAGCGCCGGCACGTCGCTGACGAAATGCGTGCGATGATCCACCGCTCCGGCCTGGAAATCGGGCTGGTTTTGCACCCCGCCGGTCAGCCCCGGATTATTGACGTCGATTAACGCCGGCACCAATTGCCGGGTCCCCTTCTCAAAGGCGTTCAGCCATTGCCTCCGCCAGGGAGCGTGCAATTCAGCCGGCAACCAGTCCAGGGTCGGGGCGATTAGGACGCCCCGCCGGTCTTGTTCAATCCGTTCGGCATTATGTTCCAGGTAGTCTTGCAGTTTGGCCCGCCGATCGGCGGCAATGTCGGTCTGGTGACGGGACAGATACTGATTGAGCTGGAATACGCGTCCTTTGGCGCCGTAGATCATATCCTGCGCCGCGGTCGGCGCTTTGATGCGCCCCGCCGGATCCCCCAGATACTCCGCCAGCAGCGCCGGCTCAGGCATCAGCGCTTCACACAGCATATGGCTGGTGGAAAACCCGTCCATGGCGTTGGCGACGGGAATCAGCGACAGCGACGAGACCCGGTAGGCAATGGCCGCCAGATCGGCCGCCTCCTGCGGATTGGCCCCGAAAAGAATGGTATAACCCGATGAGAGCAACGCGTAGATATCGTCATGACCGGCCATCACATTCAACGAATGTTTTGACACCACCCGCGCCGCCACCTGCAGCACAAAGCCCCCCACCTTTTTGCCCACCGTGACGTAATGGGATTCCAGCGCATAAAGAATACCCTGGCCCGACGAGGCGTTTGAAATGAACTGACCGCCGGTCAACGCCGCCCCGAGCGCGCCGCTCTGTGCCGAGTGCTCCCCCTCAGGGCTAAAGAAAAACGGATGCTTGCCCCAGACGTTGACGCCTCCCTCAGCACGGGCGGCTTCGAAAATCTCTGCAATTTCCGTCGATGGAGTAATCGGGTAACCGATCACCCCGCCACAAACGTGGTTCATAACATAAGCGACAGCGCCATTGCCATGAATCACACTGGGAATGCCTGGATATTTCACTTTATTCGTTTTCATAATGGCTTGTCTGTAGGATGGGGAATATATTCAGCCGTGCTAACATGAGTACGGCGGCGCTTTTAATATAAAATCAACGTCTTGGTTCCGTATTTCCTCAAATGCCGGTTGCTCGATTTAGACAATTACGGCGATATCGATAAACCGAATTAAATTATCTAAAGTAATACCGTCATGGCTAAAGCCAGGCCTTTCTCTACGTTTCCTTACCCTTGGCGATAGCCGGCAGACGCTCCGTGATAGCAATCCTCGCGACGGGAAAGAGATATCGTCATCAGGAGGAGGCGTCCCGGCGACGACCTTCCCTGTGCGCCGTAAAACCATTAAACATGTATGGTTATAGACAGAGAATGTAGCCGATTTTGGTCGAAAAAAAGGCGCCTTATATCACGCAGCTCGGGTTTTCTCAGCAGAATCACCGGATCAGATCAAATTTTATTCAATACGGGGTTTTACCATCCGGTTCTATGTGCGTGCGTTTTACGTCGGAGGCGATATGGAAAAGAACGATGCCGGCTTTTTCTATCTCGACGCCACCTGCTCCCCGATGATCGGCAATAACGATTTCCGCGCTCCAATCGCCCGGTTGAGCGGAGCTACTTTGCCAAGAAGGACGGGAACCTGACTTTGGTATGGACAGCCCGCGGACCCTTCGGGCTGCGATGGTGGATTTTTTCAACTGCGACCGATTGTATTTTAGAACCCATTAGATATATATGATTATTATTTTAATAACTTATGAATCTATATACCGCAAGACACTCTTCTTTCGCCCAAAAATAAATATCCGCCGATTCAGGCATCATTAGATAAAAAAGAATCGTTATAAATTGGTTATTATCGTTAATTGGAATATCAGAGCCGTGGGGAAATTGACATTGACTCGCAACGCGTATTTTCTTTAAAAATAAAAATTTTATTCATTAAAATCAATAAAATAAATAAACACAATCGCTAAAAAACAACATTCCCCACATAATAAGCATATGTTTTATCAAAAAACAAAACCGAGTTAATCACAAATTAAAACCAAACAACAACAAAAATAGAACAACGGGATGATGAACATATGATATTTTAAATATTAATTAACTCATGGATTATCTGACTATATTTAATTTACATTAAAAAACTAATTTTATACTTAAGAAACTAAAAAAATCAAAGGCAATTTATTATTGAGAGCTAGTTCCTTTATTTCAAGCAAAATAAAGAAACATTTAAAATAATAGACTTAGATCAAGAAAATGAATAACAAACAGTATCTATAGTACCCACGACGAAAGTAAGCCAACCGAATTAATTAACTCGTCATTCTGAGCAATGGGGTATATATGGATTTTATCATTCAGTTAATCATTGTCCTGATCTGCCTTTTCTATGGCGCCAGAAAAGGTGGGATCGCGCTGGGGCTGTTAGGCGGCATAGGGCTCGTTATTCTGGTATTTGTATTCAAGCTTCAACCTGGCAGGCCGCCGGTTGACGTTATGCTGGTTATCATCGCGGTGGTGGCGGCATCGGCAACGCTTCAGGCATCAGGCGGTCTGGATGTGATGTTACAGATTGCAGAACGTCTGCTGCGCCGTAATCCCAAATATGTTTCGATTATTGCGCCCTTCGTTACCTGTACTCTGACCATTCTGTGCGGTACCGGCCACGTGGTTTATACCATCCTGCCGATTATTTACGATGTCGCCATCAAAAATAATATCCGTCCGGAAAGGCCCATGGCCGCCAGTTCCATCGGCGCGCAGATGGGGGTTATCGCCAGTCCGGTATCTGTGGCCGTCGTATCGCTGGTTGCGATGCTGGCTAACTTTACCTTCCACGGCAAACACCTGGAGTTCCTCGACCTGCTGTCGATTACCATTCCGTCTACCCTGCTGGGTATTCTGGCGATTGGTATCTTTAGCTGGTTCCGGGGTAAAGATTTGGATAAGGATCCGGAGTTTCAGAAATTTATCTCTGTCCCGGAAAACAAAGAATATGTGTACGGCGATACCGCAACGCTGCTGGACAAAAAACTGCCGCGCAGCAACTGGGTTGCCATGTGGATCTTTTTGACCGCCATTGCCGCCGTCGCCATTCTGGGCGCGGTATCGGAATTGCGTCCGCAATTCAACGGTAAGCCTTTATCCATGGTGCTGGTCATCCAGATGTTTATGCTGTTGGCTGGCGCAGTCATCATTATCGCCACCAAAACCAACGCGGCTTCCATCTCCAAGAACGAAGTGTTCCGCTCAGGGATGATCGCCATCGTCGCCGTTTATGGGGTTGCCTGGATGGCGGAAACCATGTTCGGCGCGCATCTGGAAGAAATTAAATCCACCCTGGGCACGCTGGTTTCGCAATACCCATGGGCCTATGCGATTATTCTGCTGCTGGTATCGAAATTTGTTAACTCACAGGCCGCCGCATTAGCCGCGATTGTGCCGATTGCGCTGGCCATTGGCATCAACCCGGCTTATATCGTCGCTTCCGCGCCGGCTTGCTACGGTTACTACATTCTACCGACCTACCCAAGCGACCTGGCCGCCATTCAGTTCGACCGCTCAGGTACAACAAAAATCGGCCGTTTTGTTATTAACCACAGCTTCATCCTGCCAGGTTTAATCGGGGTGTTTACATCCTGCGTATTTGGCTGGGTGTTTGCCGGTTTGTATGGCTTCCTATAACGATTGAGTTAATCACCGATAAAAAGACCGTCCGGGAAACCCGGACGGTCTTTTTTTATGGCGGGCGTCCTGCCCACCACCTTTCAGGCCGTCGCTAGCGACGTTGAAAAACGCTCCCGGCGTTTTTTTATGGCGGGCTATCCCTGCCCGCCACCTTTCAGGCCGTCGCAAGCGACGTTGAAAAACGCTCCCGGCGTTTTTTTATGGCGGGCTATCCCTGCCCGCCACCTTTCAGGCCGTCGCAAGCGACGTTGAAAAACGCTCCCGGCGTTTTTTTATGGCGGGCTATCCCTGCCCGCCACCTTTCAGGCCGTCGCAAGCGACGTTGAAAAACGCTCCCGGCGTTTTTTTATGGCGGGCTATCCCTGCCCGCCACCTTTCAGGCCGTCGCAAGCGACGTTGAAAAACGCTCCCGGCGTTTTTTTATGGCGGGCTATCCCTGCCCGCCACCTTTCAGGCCGTCGCAAGCGACGTTGAAAAACGCTCCCGGCGTTTTTTTATGGCGGGCTATCCCTGCCCGCCACCTTTCAGGCCGTCGCAAGCGACGTTGAAAAACGCTCCCGGCGTTTTTTTAACTACTCGTCACTGGACTTCGCCATTCCCGCACGCAGGCCCGAGCCAGCGCGCGGGTCGGGTCGAGGCTGATATCCAGCCAACGGGAGTTAATCGCCGCTAATGCCGGCGGCACTTCGGTACAGGCCAGAACCAGCCACTCCGCGCCGCGATCGATCAATCTTTGGGCGAGCTGTTCAAGTAAATATCCGCCCTTCTGCAACTCTCCGCGTTTTACCGCATAGCAACCCGGCACAAAAAGCGTCGCCAGTTCCTGTTCGTCCGGCTCCAGCGTTTCCGCCCCCAGCGCGGCAAAGCGCTGCTGATACCAACCGGCATCAAGGGTGCCCCTGGTGGCAATCAATCCTATTTTCCGTAGTACCTTGGCCCGGTTTTTCACCAGGTATTCCACGGAAGCGAGCGTCGCATCGGCAATATGGATCAACGGCGCCTCGCTTTTCTGCGCCAAGGCATCAAACCAGTGGTGCGCGGTATTACAGGGGATCACGATATGACTGACGGAAAGGCGATTAAGCTGCTCGACCGCGGCCAACAGCGCGGGCAGCGGCGATTCGCCCGTACCGGCCAGCGCCTGCTGCCGATCGGGGATCTGCGGTACGCTCCAGGCCACCACCGGCACGTGCTCCTGATCGCGGGAAACGGGGGTTTCCTCGATGATCTTTTGCAACAGATCGACGGTCGCCAACGGCCCCATGCCGCCCAGTACCCCGATTAGGGTATGCCGTTGCGCTTGAATGGTCATTACAACGCCGCTTGCTCAAAGAGTTGGCGATAGCCGAACAGCCCGGCGGAACCACCGGTATGGATAAATACCACGTTCTGGTCGGACGCAAAATGTCCTTTGCGAATCAGATCGATCAGCCCCGCCATCCCTTTGCCGGAATAGACCGGGTCAAGCAGAATGCCCTCCAGCTGCGCCAGCAGGGTCAGCGCTTCCAGCGTACCCTGGTTTGGAATGCCGTATCCTTTCCCCACATAGTCGCTATTCACCTGCACCGCATGGCGCGGAATTTCACCGTCGATCCCCAGCAGTTGCCAGGTTCGCTGCGCCAGCGCATACACATTCTCTTCCTGCTTTTCGCGCGGCGCTCTTACGCTGATCCCCAGCAGGGGGATCTGGCTGTTGGTGGCGGTCAATCCCGCCACCAGGCCGGCCTGCGTTCCCGTACTGCCGGTGGCATGAACGATATGGTCGATACGCAGACGCTGCTGACTGGACTGAAACAGCAGCTCCTCCGCCGCGGCCACATACCCCAAGGCGCCGATAGGATTGGAGCCCCCACCGGGGATCACGTACGGTTTGGCCCCCTGCTGGCGCAGAGTGTCCGCCAGCGCTTCCATCGCCTGCTGCATATCTGTTCCCGCCGGCAGATGATCGATAATTTCTCCCCCCAGCAGGTTATCCAGCAGAATATTTCCGGAGCGTTGATAGTCGTCGCCGTAGTCGGTAACGCGTTTTTCCAGCAGCACTTTGGTTTTCAGCCCCAGCTTTGCCGCCGCGGCGATGGTTTGCCGTACATGGTTGGACTGCGTGGCGCCCTGGGTGATAATCACATCGGCCCCTTGCTGCAGAGCGTCGGCCAGCAGAAACTCCAGCTTACGGGTTTTGTTGCCGCCGGTCGCCAGCCCGGTGGCATCATCGCGCTTGATATAGATATTCGGTCCGCCCAAATGTTTGGACAGGGCCGGCAGAGCCTCCAGCGGCGTGGGGAAATGCCCCAGCGTCAGCCGGGGAAAACGGGCAAGGTGCATGATACTCTCCTCAAAATAGGTGTCTGGTTACAGATTGATATGGCGTCGCGCTTCTTCGCGCACCCGGTGCAAAACGTGGCGCTTAAGCTCGGCGTATTGCGGATGCTGCGCCAGGGTTTCAATATTTCGCTCACGGCCGAACGGCAGATGAATCTCCTCGGCGATACGTCCGGGACGGGCCGACATCACCAGCACCCGGTCGGCCAGAAACAGCGATTCTTCAACGTCATGGGTCACAAACAGCAGCGTCGTGCCGGTTTTCTGCCAGGCGGACAGCAAAAGCTCTTGCATCATCAGCCGGGTTTGCGCGTCTAATGCGCCGAATGGCTCATCCATCAGCAGGACCTCAGGCTGAGGCAGCCACGCCCTGGCTAATGCCACCCGCTGTTTCATGCCGCCGGATAGCTGCCACGGATAGTGCTGATGAAAATCATCCAGCCCCACCAGCGACAGGTAGTCCGCCGCTTCGCGCCGGACCTGTTTTTTATCGGCTCCCTGCATACGCGGGCCAAAGGTGACGTTGTCCAGCACCGTCAGCCACGGAAATAGATTGGCCTGCTGAAAAACCATCCCGCGCGACGGCCCCGGCCCGGAGACGGGCTGTCCCGCGCAGAGCACTTTCCCGCTGCCGGGCTTTTCGAAACCGGCAATCAAATTCAAAATGGTCGATTTACCGCACCCGGAAGGCCCGAGCAGCACCACGAACTCCCCGCGGGTCACCCGCAGCGAGACGTCATCCAGTACGGTTAACGCCCCGCTCTGGGAGGGAAAGGCGAGGCTGACGCGTTCCAGGGCGATATGCGTCTGTTGTTGGTCGGTCATTATTCTTTCCCCGCCCACGGCACCAGAATGCGCTGGAGTCCCACCAGCAGCAAATCCAGCAAATAGCCGATGCCGCCCAGCAGTAAAATTCCCAGCATGACGATATCCGTGCGTAAATAGGAACTGGCGTTCATCACCATCCAGCCAATCCCCGAGGTCGCCGCCACCATTTCGGCGGCGATCAGCGACGTCCAGCCGATACCGATCGCCAGCCTCACGGTGGTGAATAATTCAGGCAGCGTATCGGGCAATACCACGCGACAGAAAATCTGTCCGCGGCTTGCCCCCAGCGTCTGCGCCACCCGGATACGGTTGCGGCCGATACGCTCCACGGCGGCATTGGCGCCGACCACCACGCTCAGAAAGGTGGCGATGAAAATCAGGAAGAACTTGGACTCCTCGCCGATCCCCAGCCACACCACCGCCAGCGGGATCAGCGCGATCTTCGGCAGCGGACGCAAAAACTGCACAAATGGATTAAACACCGCGGCGACCGGGGCGGACAGCCCCATCAGCAGCCCCAGGGGGACGCCGGTGATAATCGCCACGCTGAATGCGCTCAGCGCCCTGGCGACGCTGACCAGAATATGCTGCCACAGCGGAACCTGACGGTAGCCGTCGTGCATCAGTTCCGTCGCGGTTAAACCGATATCCGACAGCGGCGGTAAAAGCAGCGGATCGACCCACTGCCTGACCCCGGCGATCTGCCATAAAACCAGCACCAGCGCGACTGACGTGATGCTTATTAATGCGTAGGACCACTTTCCCATGATCCGTTAATTTCCTTTCCCTGCCTGCTGTATATAGGATGAGTTGATGGCGTCGGCATAGGAGGAAGGGATATCACGCTGGCGAACTTCACCGATACTTTCCAGGAAGCGCGCCGTTTTGGCGACCGCCTGCCCGATCCCGCTTTGGTCGGTATTGGTGCCGTCGCCCAGCCATTGCGCCGTCGCCTGCTCTTCGAGCGTCGGATATTCCAGACCTGACAAGGTATTGGTGGCCGTGGTGACCGGCGCGCCGACCTCTTTTGCCACCGTCGCCGCGGCTTTCTCCGGATCCTGGCGGAATTCATTCACTTTTTGCTGATGCACGCGAAGGAAACGGGCAACGGTTTGCGGATACTGCTGGGCAAACGCCTTTCTGACCACATAGTTGTTGTAGATCAGGTAGCCGTCTTTTTGCAGATCCTTGGTGGCGAATACGCCGTGCCCGCCGGAAGCTTCCAGTTCCTGGGCAAAGGGCGCCCAGACATAGCCGGCGTCGATATCGCCGCGTTTCCACGCCGCCACCATTTCAGCCGGACGTAACGGTATCAGGTTTATTTTGCTGCGATCGAGCTTGTGAACGGCTATCGCCGCTTCCAGCGCATACTGGGCGGTCGAATTGGGCGGATACGCCACGCGTTTGCCTTCGATATCCTTCAGCGAATTAATGCCCTGTTTGCCGATCAGCCGCTCATAGGTGGCAATCACCCCGGAAACGCCGATAATCTCGATAGGCAATTTGCGCACGATACCGGCGGCCGCCGGGCTGGAGCCAAAGTTGGCGATATCGATGGCGTTGCTGGCGAAATAGTTGAGCGCATCGGCGCCAGAGGCGAATTGCACCCACTTGACCGGCGTGCCGAGCGCTTTTTCCAGCGAACCGTCCGCCTTAGCCAGCACCAATACCTGTGAGCCGCCGCTATAGGCCACCCGCACTTCTTCCGGCCTATTTTCCGCCGCCCATGCAGAGGTGGCGATAAATAACAGACCGCTCATTCCTACCGCGCTGAATAGTTTTTTGCTCACGTTTAGTTTCCCTATTGGATTAAAATAAATTAAATAAGCTTTAAATGAAAAACCACTGTTTTACGCAACCTGCGTATTTAAATCGGCAAGCTGCTTCCAACTGGTATCATCAACGTAAATACCCTCTTCGAGACGCTGACGATATTTTTGTTTTTCCGGATCGCCCGGCAATAATAACTCCCCGTCGTCACGGGACTGGCGAACCCAGGCCAATAATGCAGGAATTTCCTGGCGGTAGGTTTCAGCGCCGCCTAAGCGCTGAGGGTCTATCAGAATAGACAGCATGCTATTGATAATCTGCTTTTTTTCGCCCTTTGCCGTGCGTTCGGTTCGGCCGCCGGTCAAGGCCGCTCCCAGCAGCGAGCAAATAAGCGATAGCCCCGCCCCTTTATGCTGGCCGAACGGCAGCAGCGCCCCCAGCGGCTGCTCCATCAGCCAGCGCGGATCGACCGTCGGTTTCCCCTGATTGTCCACAATGCACCCCGGCGGCAGTTGCTTCCCTTCATTCCAGGCGATACGCGCTTTATTACCGGCTATCACGCTGGTGGCGAAATCCAGAATCACCGGTTCGTCGCCTTCGACCGGAACCCCCACGCAGAAAGGATTGGTGCCAAAGCGGGGCAGTTCCCCCTGCCACGGCAATACCACCGTGGAATGAACATTGGCGAAATGCAGGGAAACCAGGCCGGCGCTCGCCGCCTGTTCGGCCCAGGCGCCGATACGTCCCAGATGATGCGCGTCCGCCAGACTGACCACGGCGACCCCTTGATCCAGCGCGCGGGCAATCCCTTCGGCTAACGCCTGCTGCGCCACCACCTGCCCGAATCCCTGCCGGCCGTCAAAAGAGATCAACGGCCCGAAATCCAGCGTTTTTTCAGCATTGGCGTGCGGTGACAGCCCCCCTTCCCTGATGGCGGCGATATAGCGCGGCAGCATGCTGACGCCGTGCGAATCATGTCCTTTTAGGCTCGACTCCACCAGATTATCCGCCACAATCTGCGCCACGCTCGCATCCACCGCGACATTCACTAATTGGGCGCGCAGATAATCTCGTAAATAATGATGACTAAATACCGGCATAATCAACTCTGAATACTGAATTAAATAATGTAGGCAACACTATAACGCCGGCATTTTTATCCCTAAATGAGAAATAAAACTATCTATATCCAATATTGTTATAATGAAATAAGTGTCCGATATTTAATTGATATTTAATAAACAACGGGGCATTCATTCTAAGTTATTCCAAAAAGGACTTTATAAATAAACAGGAAATTCCTTTTAAAGCCGGCCGAACAGAAACCAGACTTTGTCTATATTAAAAAAAGATTAAAATTACGGCGTTCTCTGCTTGTTGATACGGTTCCGCATAAAACAATATCGCCCTCTCCCGGTTATGCAAAATTCATCCATGCATAATCAGAATCATTCTTTTGCCGCTTTCCGCATCGCTGCTACAACTGATCTATTTCCTTTTCCGCGGATATATCGGAGGTCACGGACATGATCGCAATACAAGCGCCTGGAACCTATCTGAATCGTGATGGCGTCATCGGCGCCGTCGGTGAGTTTGTAAAACCCCTGGCCGAAACCCTGCTGATTATTACCAGCCCGCAGGCATGGCAGGCGACGTCAGAAAAAGTCGAGCACAGCCTGAACCTACAGGGTTTGAAGTATCGGATTGAATTTCTGCCGGGCGACTGCACCAAGCCGGCAATAGAAGCATTGACCGTTCAGGCGCGAGAGTTTGGGGCCGAATTGATTCTGGGCATCGGCGGGGGTCGCGTGTTGGATTCGGCCAAAGCCGTCGGTGAAGTCTTGGGGCAGATCCCGGTCATTACCGTCCCGACCATTGCGGCGACCTGTGCCGCCTGGTCGCCCATCAGCGTGATTTACAGCGAGACGGGAGCGCACCAGGGGCCGTTGGCGCTGAAGCGGCTGCCCGTATGGGTACTGGTCGACGGCGAAGTGATTGCGCAAAGCCCGCCGCGCTACCTTAAGGCCGGCATCGTCGACGCGCTGGCGAAGTGGTATGAATTCCTGCCCTATCTGCGCAACGGCGACGAGGGGCTGGCTCTGGCGCTGAAAGCGCAGGCCGCCAGACTGGCGGTGGATACGTTTAACAGCTACGGCGAACAGGCCATTGCGGATAATCAGCAAAAGCAGGTTACGCCGGCCTTACGCAAAGTGATTGACGCCGTTATCGCGCTGGCGGGCGTGGCTAACAGCATGAAAGACGATGTGCCGCGTATCGGCGTCGCGCACGCCATTCATAACAGCATGACGCGCCTGCCGGAATTACATCACTGGCTGCACGGTGAAAAAGTCGGATTCGGTCTGGCGGTCCAGGCCTTTCTCGAACATGACGATGCTCATGACAGAGAAGAGCTGTTATTGCAGCTTCGCCGCTACGGCAGTCCGCTGACGCTGGATTCGCTCGGCCTCGGCGATCGGCCTTCACAGGTTGATGAGATTGTAAAAAACGTGAAGATCGGTTCCCACATCGCCGCGCGGCTGCCCTTTTCCGTCGAGCCGGAACGCATTGGCAAGGCGTTGCGGAGTACGCAACAGCTAACGGCATTCGCCGTGGTTAATGACAATCGCGCCGCTTGATGTGGTCCGGCTGCTAGGTAATGACCCCACCCCGTCCCTCCCCTTCACAGGGGAGGGCATTTTGCTCCTCCCCCTGGCAAGGGGGAGGCTGGGAGTGGGTTATTATTGGCAACGCGGCGGGATAACTACCCCTGTTCCTGCTGCACGGGGTCGCTGTTTCCGCTGCGCAGTTCGCGTTCGTAGGCCCGCGCCTTTTTCTCGTCAAACTGATGTTCCCATTTGGCAATCACCAGCACGGCCAGGGCATTGCCCACCACGTTCAGCGCGGTACGCGCCATATCCAGAATACGGTCCACGCCGGCGATAAACGCCAGACCTTCCAGCGGGATCCCCACGCTGCCGAGCGTTGCCAGCAGAACCACAAAAGAGACGCCGGGAACGCCGGCGATCCCTTTCGAGGTCAGCATCAGGGTCAGCACCAGCACAATTTCCTGCCCGATAGAGAGCTCGATGCCATATAGCTGCGCGATAAAGATCGCCGCGATGCTCTGATACAGCGTCGAACCATCCAGATTAAACGAATAGCCGGTCGGCACCACAAAACTGGTGATCGATTTCGGCGCGCCATAGGCTTCCATCTTCTCGATAATGCGCGGCAGCACGGTTTCCGAACTGGCGGTGGAATAAGAGAGGATCAGTTCGTCTTTCAGAATGCGAATCAATGTGGTGATACGCAATTTACACAGGCGGGCAATCCCCCCCAGCACGATCAGGGCAAAGAACAGGATGGCGCCATACACCAGCACCACCAGCTTTGCCAACGGCAGCAGCGAGGCGAAACCGAAGTTCGCCACCGTGACCGAAATCAGCGCGAACACGCCGACCGGCGCATAGCGCATGATCATATGCGTCACTTTGAACATGGTTTCCGAGACGCCGCGAAACACGTTCAGCAGGGGGTCGCGATGCTCTTTTGACAGCGATGACAGCCCCAGACCGAACAGCACCGAGAAGAAAATAATCGGCAGCATATCGCCGTTGGCCACCGCGGCAAAAATATTCGGCGGGATCAGCGACAGAACGGTGCTCACCAGGCTATGAGAGCCGCTTTGCACCTGTTCGGTGGTTTTTTCATATTGCGAGATATCCGCGGAGGTCAGGATCGACATATCGATGCCCGTCCCCGGTTGAAACACGTTCGCCAGGGTAATACCCAAAATAATGGCTAATGTGGTGACCACCTCAAAATAGAGGATGGTCTTCAGACCGATGCGGCCCAGCTTTTTGGCGTCGCCGACCCCGGCAATCCCCACAATCAAGGTGGCGATAACGATGGGTACGACGATCATCTTAATCAGGCGGATAAAGATATCGCCGGCCGGGCTGAGAATATTACCGATCAGCCATTGGCGGCTGTCCGCCTGTTCGTGCAATACGGCGCCGAGCGCGATACCAAGCACCAGCGCAATAAGAATTTGCCAGGCCAGACTGATTTTCTGTGTTTTCATAGCGATTTTCCGTTTCAAAACTCCCCGCCAGGAACGAATGGCGATAGCGCAAATTCCGGCTCAACGTGAACCGTAAAATAAGCGTGGAGACAGCAAGTATCAGGCATGTTTGGATGGGGCAGTTACCGACGTTTATTGTCGTATCGGTACGCAGAATGAATTACATATTTATGCAATAAAAACCCACAACTCTTTGTATCTAAAAACAAAATACCAAACATATGTTATTGTTATGCGTGGGGATGCTACTATCCCGCCACGGCGAGATCAAGTGGATTGTTTATCGCGGAAACCATAACTATGCTAATGGAATGCATTAGCCCGGCTGCTCAAACGAGGCGGGAAAGAGGTAAAACGGCGGCGGAAAAAAGCGGGCAGCCAGAAATTTTCTGGCTGATAAATCAGGGACTCATGCGACGGATTTCAAGGTTCGCAGCGGCGATCCCTCAGGCGCCGACCGAGCCGGGCGATAGGATTAAGCGCCGCTTGCCGCGGCTCAGATTTGATAGTCGATCACATTCTCGTCGTTCTCGGCAAAGACCTTGTCTTTAATCTCGGCCAGAGACAGCTCGGTATTACACAGCTGGATAAACTTCCAGGCATAGTTACGCTGTAACTGGTTCTTTTTTAACCCCAGCCACACGGTATTGGCTTCAAACAGATGTTCGGCGTTCAGGCGCACCAGCCCTTTGTCGCGAACCGGATCGTAGGCCTTATCAGCCAGAATGCCGACCCCCAGCCCCAGTTCCACATAGGTTTTGATGACGTCGGAGTCCTGCGCGCTCAGCGTAATATCCGGCGCCATGCCCGCCGCCTGAAAGGCGCGGTCGACGCGGGAACGCCCGGTAATCCCCTGACGATAGGTAATCAGCGGCGCCGCGTTAAGCATATCCAGCGTCACCACCGGCTCGCGCGCCAGCGGGTGATCTTCCGGCACCACGATTGAATGGTGCCAGCGGTAATAGGGAAAAGCCGCCAGAGAAGCATCGTTAATCAGGCGTTCACTGGCAATGCCGATATCTGCTTCCCCTGAATGCAGCATCGCCACGATCTCTTCAGGCGTGCCCTGATTAAGTACCAGACGCACCTGGGGATAAAGCGCGCGGAACGCTTTAATCACCTGTGGCAAACTGTAACGCGCCTGGGTGTGGGTGGTGGCGATGACCAACTGGCCGGTATCATTGTTGGTAAATACATTGGCCAACCGGCGGATATTGCTGGCGTCGTTCAGGATCCTTTCCGCCACAATCAGCAACTCTTTGCCCGGTTCGGTCATGCCCAGCAGGCGTTTACCCCGGCGGACAAATATTTCAATCCCCAGTTCCTCTTCCAGCTCGCGGATATGACGACTCACCCCGGATTGCGAGGTAAACAGGGTATTCGCCACTTCGGTCAGGTTGTAATTGCACCGTGCTGATTCACGAATAATCTTCAGTTGCTGAAAATTCACCCTTCACTCCATCACTGTTGCGATATTCAGAATGTAACATTGATACGAAGAAATAATGCCCGGGACAAATAAGGAAATCGATTTGATTATATTTTTTTATACTAAGAAAAGTTAGCCGCTGCCTTTCAGACAAAAATAAAGGCAAAAATCAACAATAAATACTTTATATTCAATAAGTTAAAAATACATTATCATAAACTGACACATCAGCGCCCATCGCGTGATAAATCTTTTAGATATTAGTTATAATCTTCAAGTCTAATAATTTGCCTGACCGGCGCTATTGACGCCGGGTAGGGAAATAGCGATACAGGTGACGGAATAAGCGTTAAGCTGCGGTGAAAAGCTAATTCAGGCGCGCGTTACTCAAACGATTTAAATAAGGTTTATCATGTTGACTGGCGTTGTTTTCGCCCTTTGTGCCGGGCTGATGTGGGGATTGATTTTTGTCGGCCCCTTGCTGGTGCCTGAATACCCCGCCGCGTTGCAATCGACAGGCCGCTATCTTGCCTTCGGCCTGATCGCTTTACCGCTGGCCTGGCTCGATCGCCATCGGTTACGGCTGCTTAGCGGCAATGACTGGCGTGAAGCGATCAAGCTCTCCGCTATCGGCAATCTGCTCTACTATTTCTGCCTGGCCAGCGCGATTCAGCGTACCGGCGCCCCGGTTTCGACCATGATTATCGGCACCCTGCCGGTGGCGATCGCCGTTAGCGCCAATCTGCTCTACAGCCGGCATGACGGCAAGGTGTTATGGCGGCAGCTGGCTCCCGCGCTGGTGCTTATCGCCGTCGGGCTGCTTCTGGTCAACATCGCGGAGCTGAGCGCCGCGACGGCTTCGCTGGACCTCTGGCGCTATCTCGGCGGCATCGCGCTGGCGCTGGCGGCGATGGCCTGCTGGACCTGGTATCCGCTGCGCAACGCCCGCTGGCTGCGTGAAAACACCGGCAAAACGCCCACCACCTGGGCCACCGCGCAGGGGCTGGTCACGCTGCCCTTGGCTTTGCTGGGATACCTGCTGGTTTGCGGCCAGCTGGCGCTCGGCCGCGAGGATTTCCCCCTGCCGTTCGGCCCGCGGCCGGCGGTGTTTATTACCCTGATGATCGTTATCGGCCTGTTTTGCTCATGGCTGGGCACGCTATGCTGGAACGAAGCCAGCCAGCGGTTGCCGACCGTGCTGATCGGCCCGCTGGTGGTGTTTGAAACGCTGGCGGGGCTGACCTATTCATTTATCATCCGCCAATCCTGGCCGCCGCTGCTGACGCTGGGCGGCGTGTTCTGCCTGGTCGCCGGCGTGATTTATGCGGTCAGAATCAAGCCCAGACCGGTGGTGGTGCCGGTGGCGGTCGCCGATCCGGCGGGGAAATAACGCGGGAATAAGCCGGACGATACCGCTATTCGCCGCCGGCGAAATCAGCTTCCGCGGGCCAGCCGCGCAAACAGTTCCGTCAATTGCCGCTCGTCTCTGGCGCCCTGATGCTGGGCGGTGACCTTACCGCCGCCGTCGATGATAAATGACGTGGGGGTGCCGATAACCTGGTAACGCTCTTTGGTGATCCCTAGCTGATCGCGGATAACCGGGTAGTTCACCGTTTGCTGCGCCAACAGCGGGGCGATATCCACGCCGTCCGGGTCGGTATTCACCGCCACCACCACGATTTTATCGCCGTAGCGCTGGCTGAGTTTTTCCAGCGTCGCCATTTCCGCCAGGCAACCGCCGCAGCCCGCGGACCAGAAGTTCAGATAGACGTTTTTCCCCCGCCAGCGGCTCAGGTCCGCCGGTTGCCCGGCCAGATCATAAGCGGCCAGCGCGGGCGCCGGCGCCCCGACGCTGACCTGTTCCTCTTTACAGCCGCCGAGCAACGCCAATGCGGCCAGCAGACAACAAGCCGGTAAACCGTTACGCCATAACATGATGATTCACCTCCTCGCCGAAATATTTACCGTGCTGCAAACGGATAATGCGATCGGCGAACTTGCCCAGCTCGGGGTTATGCGTCACCATCACCACGGTGCGCCCCTGATGGTGCAAATCCTGTAGCAGATCCAGCACCCGCCGTTCATTTTCCTCATCCAGATTGCCGGTCGGTTCATCGGCGAAGACAACCGGCGGCTCGTTCACCAGCGCCCGGGCGATACACACCCGCTGCTGCTCGCCGCCGGAAAGCTGGCTGGGTAAATGACCGATGCGGTGGGCCAGACCCACCTGCTCCAGCACCCGCCGCGCCGCGGGTTCATCCACGATACTGTGGTAATGCTGCGCCAGCATGATGTTTTCCAGCGCGGTCAAAAAGGGAATCAGGTGGAATTGCTGAAACACCAGGCCGATCTTGTCGGCGCGGAATTTACGCCGCCCTTCTTCATCCAGCGCCGCGGCGTCAACGCCATCCAGCAGCACCTGACCTTCGCTGACCGTATCCAGACAGGTGAGGATATTCATCAGGGTGGTTTTGCCCGATCCCGAAGCGCCCATAATGGCGACAAACTCACCGCGGGCAATGCGAATATTGATATCCTCCAGCGCGGTAACCTGTCCAAAACGCTTGTATAGCCGGCGTGTTTCAATTACCGCCTCCGGCGCCTGCTCCGCGCCCTGCTCATTTATCGATGAGGACATCGCTACTCTCCTTTTAATACTTTGGCCGGTTCGACATGAATCGCCCGTCGGGTGGGAACAATGGCCGCGACGGCGGCCACCAGCAGCGAGAGCAGCAGCGTCAGCGGAAAGACCGGCGCCCGCAGCGAGATCGTCGCGTTGAACACCGCCATCCCCAGAATCTGCGCCAGCAGGTAGCCGAGCAGCGAACCGCACAGCGCCGCCGCCAGCGCAATGATGCCGGTCTCCGCCAGCATCTGGCGGATAATATCCCGCCCGCTGGCGCCCAGCGCTTTCTGCAGGGCGAACTCGCGCGCCCGCTCGCCGACAATCGCCATCAGGGTGGTGTTGACGCACAGCGAGGAGAGCACCAGTATCACCGCCGATACCAGCCCCATCAGCCCTTTGATTTTATTCAGCACCTGCCCTTCGGAGGCGGAGACCTTGAGGATCGGCCGGATTTCCAACTGCGGATACTGCTGTTGCAGCCGCGCGGCGAACTGGTCCACCTGCCCCAGATCGTTGCTGACGCTGAGTAGCGCATTGCTGATCGCCCCCGGTTTATCCAGCCATTTCTGCGCCAGATCCAGACTGACGATCAGCATGTTGTCCGTGGCGTCGCCGGATTCCACAATGCCTTTAATCTGCAAACGCTGCCTATCGCCGTCGCCGACCAGCGTAATGCCGTCGCCGACCTTAACGTTCAGCCGCTCCGCCAGCTTGACGCCGATCATCGCGTTGCGATCGTCAAAGCTGACGCCGATCCAGTTCCCCTTTACCTGCCAGTAAGGGGCGAGCGGACGCAATGATTCAAACCACACCCCCATCAGCACCACCTTTTCCAGTTCGGTGCGCGCCATGCCATACAGGTACGGGCTGGCGGCATTGATTAGCCCGGCCGGCGCGCCGTCGACGATCTGCTGAAACGTTGGCTGGGGCAGCGCATTGCCGCGCGCGGGGCCGATATAAAAGTTCGCCCCGAAGGTGCGCAGTTCCTGACTCATTTTGGCATTGATGTCGAAATACACCGCCGACATGGCGGTGACGATCGCCGCGCCCACCGTCAGGGCGGCGAACACCACGCCGACCCGCTGCATCCGCAGCCGCAACGCGCGGATCACCAGCCGCCAGAACATCCCGTTCATCCAGGCATTAGCGGCCATACAGCACCTCCACCGGGTACAGTCCGGCGATGCGCCGGGCCGGGAACCAGGTGCCAATCAGCGCGATCAGTATCGAAATCACCAGCACGCAGGGGATAACGATCCAGGCAAAGCTGAGCGGCACGCCAAACAGCATCAGGCCGATGGCTTTCGCCAGCCCCCAGCCCGCCAGGCAGCCGGCGATGCCTCCCAGCAAACCGCTGAGCGCCGCTTCCAGATAGAACAGCAGCATAATCTGCCATTGCCGCGCCCCCAGCGCTTTCATCAGGCCGATCTCTTTCGCCCGCTCCATAATGGTGCTGGTCATCAACGAGGCGATGCCCATGGCCGCGGCGACCAGCGCCGCAAAGGTGACCACCGCCAGCAACAGCTGGATTTTATCGATCACCACGCCTTCCGACGCCGCCACCTGCCAGATAGGCCGCACCACCGAACCGGAAATCGCCTCTTCCAACTGGTGGGCGATGGAAGAAACATAGGCGGTGCAGTACCAGAGGTCATACTCTTCGGCGTTCAGCGCCTCCAGATTTTCACGCGCCCGGCGCGACAGATCGTTCTCCGGCACCGTCAGCGCGGAAACGCGGATCGCCTGTATTTTCCCCTCCAGCCCCAGCAGGCGCTGTACCGCCGCCAGCGGCATCACCAGCCGGTTCTCCTCATCCCCGCCGCTGCTCAGAATGCCGCTGACCCGCACCCTGGCTTCACCCTGCGGGCCATGCAGCCGGAGCTGGCTGCCCACCTGCCAGCCGTTCTGCTGCGCCAGCTGTTTGCCCGCCAACGCCTCGGCGGCGCGTCCTTCCGTCACCGGCTCCTGCGGCCACCGGCCGGCAACCTGCCAGTAAGGGCTGACGGTTATCTGCCCGGTGCGATAATCCTCTTCGTCCGGCACCGCCACCGGCTGCGAGAAAAAGGTGCCCAATACCGCCACCGGCCGCCCGTCGACCTCCACGTCGCCGCTCAGCAACGGCGCGAAGCCGACAATATTGTTGCGCCAGAAAATATCCTTGATGTTGGGCAGTTCCGACTCATCGAGAAACTCCTGCCCTTCCAGCGGATTGCTGTGCTCGCCGAACAGCGCCGGCAGCGCCGCCTGTCCCGCCGGTTCAATCAGGATATTGGCGCCATAGGATTTCAATTCGCGCGCCATTTTGTCGCCGATATCGATAGAGACCGCCAGCAGGGCCGAAATCAGCCCCGCCGCCAAAAAGACCGTCAACACCGCCAGCGATTTACGCCGGATATTTCTGCGCCAGGATTGGCGTAACATGCGCCATAACATGGTTATTCCCCTTCCGCTTGATCGTCAGCCGCCGCCTTTGCCGTCACATATTTTCCGGGACTTTCACGGAAACGGTTGTAGTTCGCTTCAGATGAGAAGAAATAGGTTTTACCGCCGTAGCGATACTTATGTTCGGCCTTTACGTTGGTGAGTTTCGAACCGTCAACCGGATCGACGACCTCCAGCGATATCACCGTGGTGAAATAGTTGGTGCCCGCCGCCAGCGACGCCTGGCTAATCACCAGCTCATTGTCGTCATTGCTCCAGCCTTCGATGGGGACGGGGTTGCACCCGCCCGCCTTGCCGATGGAGGGAATAAAGATGCGTACGTCGCAGGCGACGCAGATCACCTGATTACCTTCCATCACATAGCCCTGATCGCCGCACAGCAGGCAGGCATCGAACACCACTCCCAACCGCAGCCGGTCCGGATAGCGGTTAATGACGAAAAAGCGCACCGCCTTGCCGTCGTCGGCAACCCACACAAACCGATGCAGTTTGCCGTCGCGAATCTGTTCGATGGGAATATGCACCTTGCCGTCGGCGGCCGGCGTCACCGGCAGCGCCTCGGACAAACGGGGAGGCTGGGACGCCACCTTGTCCCAGTAAAGCTGCGCCGCCACGATCGCCAGCAGCGCAATCAGGGCGGCCAGCACCGTGCGCCGAACATTGCGGTAGTCGGCGGTGGCCCGGCGCCTGGCGATGGCCTCGGCGGCGGCCTGCATCCGCCGGCGCGTGTGGAGTAAGGGCAGCAGATAGCCGGCCGCCGCCACCGCCAGCAATAGCGCGCCGAGATAATTCAGCAGCCAGGCGCTATTGGTGACCTGCGCCACATAGCTCAGGCGCGGTTTGTTCAGCCCCATCACCTGTAGCTTCATCAATAACAGCAGCAGATTGCCGCTGATCGGCAACAGCAATAGCGCCGCCAGCGCAACGAGCAGCGGCCAGCGCAATACGCGGATACGCCGCACCATCATGCCGCAAAGCGCGGCGCTGAATATCAGCCAGCCGAAAGCCGCCGCCACCGCGCTGAAATTCAGCAGCAGATCGGTATTCACCACGTGCGTGCTGGTCAGGGCGCTCAGGTTGGGATCGCCGCCCCAATGAATAGCCGCGCCGGCAACCAGGATGGCCTGCCAGAAATAACCGATGCGGGAATGAGAGAAAAACTGACTGACGAGAAACAGCGGCAGGACAATCGCCTGGATGGCCGTGATCCAGAGTTGCAGTTGCTGGCCGTTGGGCAGGCGAATGCCGATGAAGGTGCCGACAATCAGCGCCAGCAGGGTGGTCCACGCCAACGGCCGGATTTCAGGCGGGGAACGGTGGCTCCAGTTCAGCCCCAACAGCAACGCTATCGGCAGGAATGACTGTAGCGTGGTAACGAAGAAGTAACTCATATTCCCTTCATCTTTCAAGTTGCAGGTGCGTTGGCTTCCGCACCTTGAAATCTATTGGGTAATAAAGCGCACGCCCCTGGCGGCTTTCGGCAGAGGCGCGAGCGTTACCGCGATAAGGAAGCGCTTATCGCGGACGGAACCATCACTTGATGCCGACGTATTTGAAATCAAAGCTGACGTCAAACGGTTTCCACCAGCGGCCGACGCCGGTTTCATCGTCGGTATGGCGGTGCATGCCGGCTTTGGAAGGCGGGTCGATATGGTAAATCACCTTGTAGTTGCCCACGCCCATCATTTTGATGTTCGCGCCATAGTGCGGGCCGTCGCTGGCGACCATCGGCATAAAGGTTCCTTCCTGCTTGGCGCCGGTATCGGTGTTGGTCAGGGTATAGGCGATGGTCAGGAACGGCATCCACTCGCCGGCGCCGAATCCGTTTTTATTCCCTTCCACCGCATGGATATCGGCTTCCAGGTGGATATCCGCTTTTGCCGCCGGCAGCCCCATGCCGCGGGGTTCCATATCAATCGGCTGCAGATAAACCGCGGCGATCTCCAGTTCGTTTATGGTTACCGGTTCGCCGGCCGGATACTCTTCAAACGCCAGCGCCGCGGGCGCGGTGAAAACAGCGGCGATTATCGCCCCGGCAATCAGACTTTTTTGCTTATTCATCAACCCATCCTCGTGTCATCAATGTACCCGTCATCTTGCAAGCCGGCGGTTTCCCGCGCCTTGCAATCATCGGGGCGTAACGGTCGTTTCTGGTTATTTTTGCTGGTCACTGCTTCCAGTATCAGATTGTCGAGGCCCTGCGCCGCATGATCCACAGCGCCGCCAATGCCGCGACTAACAACACCCCTTGCGGGATTAACGTTTCCACATAGGGGTAAATACCCAAACCGCTGATTTCCGGTACGCCGGTCAGCAGCGTCGGTTCAAACAATTTGCCTTCAATCAGTTCCAGTACCCCTTTGCCGGCAAAGACGAACGCCATCAGATACATGAAACAACCGGTAAACATAAAGAAAGGCTTAAGCGGAAGTTTGACCACGGTGAAGCGCATGATCAGATAGGCAATCACCAGGATCACACAGCCGATGGCAAAGCCCGCCAGAATGGAGAGGTGCCCGGCCATATTGTTGGCATCGCCCACCAGCGCGTAGTAAAAGAGGACGGTTTCCGCCCCTTCCCGGTAGACCGCCAGAAAACTGGTCAGCCATAATCCCACCAGCGACCCGCCGCTCAGGGAGTGCGACAATTTACCTTCCAGATAGGCTTTCCAGTGCCGGGCTTCCACCTTCGACAGCAGCCAGTAACTCATAAAGAACAGCATCACCACGGCGATAAGCATGGTGACGCCTTCCAGCAGTTCGCGGCTGGCGCCGGAGTTGGTAAACAGTAATTGGAAAATAACGGCGGTGATCACGCTGCACAGCAGCGCGATATAAACAGACTGCCGGATAAGCGGCAGCTTATCCTGATGATTGTTTTTCACCAGATAGGCGACGATGGCCGCCACGATCAGCAGCGCTTCCATACCTTCACGCACGATGATCAGCAGGCTGTAGATCAGCAGGCTCCAGTGGGTATCCCCTCCTTCGCCCAGCATGGCGACGGCATTCGCCAGATCCTGCTGCAGCGCTTCGGCCTGAAGGTGCAGTTGCTCCACCGGCTGGCCGGCATTCATCAGACTGACCATACGGGTGAAATAGCCTTCCAGCGTCGATTTGAACGCCGCATTGCGCGAACCGACCTTGTTCTCCATGCCGGTGGCTTCGAACAGATCGAAGTAGGCGTCCTGCACGGCGATCATCGCCGGTTTTACCTCGCCCTGGCGGTACTTTTCGATGGCCGCCAGGATGGCCTGATTAATGTCGTCGGATATTTTGGCCCAGTTGGCGTCCGGCACGTCGGCGGCGTCGAGCGCGGCGTCGCCGTCATCGGCCGCGGTAACCGGCTGACTGTCGCGCGTGGTGGGCAACCCCGGCAGCAGATCTTCAATATCCTGTAACAGCGTCGTCACGCGATAGGCCACGTCAGTCAGTTGATCCGGCTGATTCGCCAGGGCGATCAGCGCGGAAAATTGCTGATTAATGGCGGCGGCCTGCTGCGCGGAGCGATTCTGCCGCACCGACATCTCCATTTCGGAGTTTTTAAACCCCTGATAGTGCGCCTGCTGCACGCTCTGGCTGGCCCTGGCGTAGTCGCCGGCCTGATATTCGCTTATCGCCTGCGCCAGTTGATCGTCGATGATTTTAAAACTCTGCTGCCAGTACAGCGCGATATCGCTGTTGTCATACGCGCCGTGCTGTTGCTGCGCCACCAGCCGATGGCCGTCGGTCAATACCGGAAGCACCGCGTTCAGTTCCCCTTTCAGCCAGGACGCTTTGGCCTGCACGTCGGCCAGCGGTTTTCCCTCGCCGATCATGCGCCGGATTTCGCCGAACGCGGCTTCCAGCTGATAGCTTTTTTGCGCGGAAATATTGATACGGATGGGGCCTTCGAGATTTTCGAACACTTCGAAATAGGCCATCTGCACTTCGGTGCGGGCCTCATCAGGCTGTTGCTGCTGATACAGTTGAACCGTTTTATCCAGTCTGGATTCGATATCCTGGATAAAGGATGCGTAGTCGGTTGCGGCTAGCGCCAGAGAACTGCCGAATAGCCAGCACAACGAAAGGAAAAGTTTTAGCCAGGTAGACATAATCACGGAGTGAAGCGCTAATGAGATTTATTCTTATTATCACCCCGAGAAGTGAATAAGTCTTGATTTACGTCACGAAAAGAAATCTATTGACGAAGAAAAATTGTAACATCATGTTCTACCTCCTCCATTTGCCGTAAAGCGTCGAGCGTGGCGTACGCCTCCTCTTCATCCAGACGGCTCATGGCAAACCCGACGTGAACCAGCACCCAACTGCCGATCAGCCGTCCGGCGTCCACGCCGTCCGCCACCAGCGCAATGTTCACCTCGCGCCGGACGCCGCATACGTCGACCCATGCCAGTTGCCGTTCGGCGGAGGCCAGTTCAATAATTTTTCCCGGAATGCCCAGACACATAGTGATTCTCCATTGAGGATGCCGCGCAGCAAAACTGTCCGTCGGTATATTTTTATGCTTAAGCAATTTTTATGCCACATATTAATAATCCGGATTAACATGCTGTTTGGCGGCGCATTAAATATCGGTTTCTTTACGATATGCTTAATCAAGATTACATAAGGCGGCGCTTTTTCAGCCCCAAACCTGGCCGCCTTCCCCGCTCGTCAAAAGTGTCGAATCCCGCTCGTCGATCGCCGTCGTCACTAATGTCGAGACTGGCCGTATCGTCCGCGCCTTTTCCAGCCCCCGCTTGTTCAAGCCCTTATCCTGCGCGGTCTGACGGCCGGTTCGCCCGACGTGGCACAAAATATGCTTAAACGCGGCAAACCTTAACACAACCCCCGGAGGGTATGGCTATGAACCGCTTCGTCATTGCGGAGCCTAAACGCTGCATCGGCTGCAACACCTGCATGGCCGCCTGTACGCAGGTACACCGTCGCCAGGGATTGCAGACGCATCCGCGGCTGACGGTTGAGCGCGACCTCGCCGGCACCGCGCCGGTATTATGCCGTCATTGCGAAGACGCGCCCTGCGCCAGAGTCTGTCCGGTTAATGCCATTACGCATCAGAACCAGGCGGTGGTATTAGACGAAAGCACCTGTATCGGTTGCAAACTGTGCGCCATCGCCTGTCCTTTCGGCGCGATTACCCCGTCAGGCAGTAAACCGCTCGCCATTCCGCAAACCTTTAGCCAGTCGATTCCGCTGTCCATGCTGTCCGACGCGCCGGACAGCGCGTCCTCCGTCAATCCCCTGCTGGCCTGGAATGCCGGCATACGCAGCGTCGCGGTGAAATGCGATCTGTGCGCCTTTCAGGCGCAGGGACCGGAATGCGTGCGCGTTTGCCCGACCAATGCCTTGCTGGTCATCGACGATCGCCAAATCGAACAGGCAACCGCCGCAAAACGCCGGCAGGCAATGGAGTGGCCCGCCGGCAACGTCCCTTTCCCGCCCGCCGAGACCGATCGGGAGAATAAACTATGATAAGTTCACTGCACTGGTTGGCGTGGGCGCTGGCGTTTTATCTGGCCGGCGCGCTGCTGTCGCTGTGCCTGGCGCGTCGCGAATCGCTGGCGATCGGGCTGAATGCGCTGCTTACGGCGCTCGGCGCGCTGTGCGGCATCGCCGCGGCGCTGCCGCTATTGCGCGCCGGGGCGGCGTTAACCGCCGGCATTGAAACGCCGGTCGCCGCATTCGCGCCGCTCACCCTGCGTCTGGACGCGCTGGCCGCCTTTATGATGCTGCTTATCTCGCTGCTGATGGCGGTTATCGCGCTCTATTCGCTGGCCTATCTGCGGGAACACCGCGGACGCGCCGGCGCCATCGGGTTCTTTGTCAACCTGCTGGCCGCCGCCATGACGGCGCTGGTGTGCGTGGATAACGCCGCTTACTTTATTATTCTGTTCGAAGTGATGACGCTGTGCGCCGGCGCGCTGATGGCGTCCGCCCGGGCCGCCGGCGCGGGAAGGCGCTATTTATTCATCGCCCACGGCGGCACCGTGCTGATTATCCTGGCGTTCCTGCTGTTGTACCGCGCCAGCCACAGTCTTGACTTCGCCGACTGGCGGCAGGTTTCCCTGCCCGCTTCGCAGGCGTCCGCGGTGTTTGTGCTGGCCTTTGTGGGATTTGGCGCGACGGCCGGCGTGGTGCCGCTGCACGGCGGGCTCCCCCAGGGCCTGCCCGCCGCGCCGTCCCACGCGTCGGCGCTGATCGCCGCCGTAATGGTGAAAATCGGTCTTTTCGGCATCATCAAGGTCGGCATCGACCTGCTCGGCGCGACCGATATCTGGTGGGGAGGCATGGTGATGCTCTGCGGCGCCGCGTCGGCGATATTCGGCGGCCTCTATGGGCTGGCGGAACACGATATCAAGCGCGTATTGGCTTACCACACGGTGGAAAACGTCGGCATCATGCTGATGGGCATCGGCGCGGGCATGGCGGGGATGGCCGGCCACCACCCGTTGCTGGCGGCGCTTGGCCTGCTGGGCGGGCTGTATCATATGCTTAACCACACGCTGTTCAAGGGGCTGCTGTTTCTCGGCGCGGGCTCGGTCATCTATCGCCTGCATAGCAAAGATATGGAGAGGATGGGCGGGCTGGCGCGGCTGATGCCTTATACCGCCGTGACCTTTCTTATCGGCTGTATGGCGATTTCCGCCCTGCCGCCGCTGAACGGCTTCGTCAGCGAGTGGTTTACCTACCAGTCGCTGTTTATTCTCAGCCAGGTCGATAGTCTGCCGCTGCGTCTGCTGGGGCCGTTCATCATCGTGGTGCTGGCGATAGTGGGGGCGCTGGCGGCGATGTGCTGCGTCAAACTCTACGCCATTACCTTTTCCGCGGCGCCCCGCAGCGCGGCCGCCGCCGAGGCCCGCGAAGTTCCCTGGCCGATGCGGGCCGCCACGCTGCTGCTGGCGCTGGGCTGTCTGCTGCTGGGCGTCGGCGCCGGCGCGGTGGCGCCGGCGATCCTGCGCGTGGCCGCCAGCCTGAGCGGCGCCGACGCGCTCGCCGTCGCCCAGGGGAGCCTGCTGTTCCCCGGCTCCCCCGACCAGACGTCGCTGTCCATGCCGTTGATCTTTATCCTGCTGCTGGCCCTGCCGCTGCTGCCGCTGCTGATTTATATCGGCGCCAAAGGCGCGCGCCTGAGCTTCCGCCGGCGCGGCGCCCCCTGGGCCTGCGGCTACGCCTATGAGAACGATATGGCGGTTTCCGCCGCCGGCTTTACCCAACCCCTGCGCCTGATGTTCGCCCCGTTCTACCGCCTGCGCACCCTGCGGTGGGGCCGGTGGAACGCGACGACGTCAGGCGGGAAAAACCCTTCCACCGCTGCGGGAGAACATGATGATCGCTGAAACGGCAACCGTGCCAACAATGATGGCTTTCGGCTTTGTGCAGGCGGTGCTGATGCTGGCGATTGCTCCGCTGATGTCCGGCATGTCGCGGGTGATCCGCGCAAAAATGCACTCACGCCAGGGCCCCGGCCTGCTCCAGGACTACCGCGACCTGTTCAAGCTGCTGAAACGTCAGGATGTGGCGCCGCTGCACGCGAGCGGCGTTTTCCGTCTGATGCCCTATGTGCTGATCGGCACCCTGCTGCTGATCGCCATGACGCTGCCGGCCGTCACCTGGGCATCGCCCTTTGGCGCCGGCGGCGATGTTATCGCCCTGCTCTATCTGTTCGCCCTGCTGCGTTTTTTCTTTTGTCTGTCCGGGCTGGATACCGGCAGCACCTTCGCCGGCATCGGCGCCAGCCGCGAGATGACGCTCGGGGTGCTGGTGGAGCCCATTCTGATCCTGGCGCTGCTGGTGGCGGCGCTGATTGCCGGCTCCACCAATATCGGCGCCATCTCCAGCACGCTGGCCGGCTCGTGGGTATCGCCCGCGGCCACCTTTATCGCGCTGCTGGCCTGCGCCTTCGCCGCCTTTGTGGAGATGGGAAAAGTGCCGTTTGACGTGGCGGAAGCCGAACAGGAGCTGCAGGAAGGGCCGCTGACGGAGTACGCCGGCGCCGGGCTGGCGCTGGTGAAATGGGGCGTCAGCCTGAAGCAGGTGGTGGTCGCCGCGCTGTTCTTGTCCGTCTTCATCCCGTTCGGCAAGGCGCAAACCTTTACGCTGGCGGCGCTGGCGACGGGCGCGCTCTCCTTCGTCATCAAGCTGGCGGCGCTGTTTTTCATCGCCTCCCTGATTGAGAACAGTCTCGCCCGCGGACGTTTTCTGCTGATCGGGCGCGTGACCTGGCTGGGCTTTGCCGCCGCGGTACTGGCATGGCTGTTTTATCTTATCGGTCTATAAGGAATCGCCCCGCACCATGAAAAAGAGTTCCCTTGCCACCCCCCGCCCGCAGCGCAACGCCCCGGCAACGGCCGGCGCGCTCTCGTTCCCCTCTTTCCGTCAGGAGACGTGCCCTAATGAATGAAATCTCTGTCGCCAGTCCCTACGCGTTGTTCGGCAAACGCGGCATTAGCTATGCCGCCCAGGTCCGCCAGCGGTTCCCGGCCGCCGTGCTGGAAGAGGCGTGGCAAACGCCGGAGCAGCTAACGCTGACCGTTAAGCTGGACGCCCTGCCCGAGGTGGTGGAATTCCTTTACTACCAACAGGGCGGCTGGCTGTCGGTGCTGTTTGGCAACGATGAGCGTTCGCTGAATGGCCGTTTCGCCCTGTACTACGTGCTGTCGATGGAAACGGGCGAGAAGTGCTGGGTCACGGTGAAAGCGCTGGTCGACCCGGTTAATCCGGAGTTCCCCTCCGTCACGCCCCGCGTGCCCGCCGCCGTCTGGGGGGAGCGAGAAGTGCGCGACATGTACGGCCTGATCCCGGTCGGGCTGCCCGACGAGCGCCGTCTGGTGCTGCCGGACGACTGGCCGGACGATCTCTATCCGCTGCGCAAGGACGCCATGGATTACCGCCAGCGCCCCGCCCCCACCCGCGACGAGGAGTCCTACTCGTTCGTCAATGACGCCGACGGCGAAACACGCATCGTTCCCATCGGGCCGCTGCATATTACCTCGGACGAGCCGGGCCACTTCCGCCTGTTCGTCGACGGAGAACGCATCGTCGATGCGGATTACCGTCTGTTCTACGTGCACCGCGGCATGGAAAAGCTGGCGGAAACGCGCATGGGCTATAACGAAGTCACTTTCCTGTCGGACCGGGTATGCGGCATCTGCGGCTTTACCCACAGCGTAGCCTATACCAGCTCGGTGGAAAACGCGCTGGGCGTGGTGGTGCCGCCGCGCGCGCACGGCATCCGCAGCATATTGCTGGAGGTGGAACGGCTGCACAGCCATCTGCTGAATATCGGGCTGGCCAGCCACTTCGTCGGCTTTGATACCGGGTTTATGCAGTTCTTCCGCATCCGTGAAAAGTCGATGACCATCGCCGAAATGCTGACCGGCGCGCGTAAAACCTACGGGCTGAATCTGATCGGCGGCATCCGCCGCGATATTCTGAAAGACGACCGGCTGAAAACCATCCGGCTGATTCGGGAGATGCGCGGCGAAATCACCCAGCTTAGCGATATGCTGCTCAACACCCCCAATATGATGCAGCGCACCCAGGGCGTGGGGATCCTGGATAAAAAGATCGCCCGCGATTACAGCCCGGTCGGCCCGATGATCCGCGCCAGCGGCTTCCAGCGGGATGCGCGCACCGACCACCCGTTCGCCGGCTATCTCGATCTGCCGATGGAGCTGCAGCACCTGGACGCCGGGGATGTCTATTCGCGCATACTGGTGCGGGTGCGTGAGGTATTCACCTCGCTGGCGATGATCGAATACGGTCTGGACAATCTGCCGACCGGGCCGCTGCTCAATGAGCATATCCCTTATCAGCCGGGCAAGTTCGCGCTCGGTTTCGCCGAGGCGCCGCGCGGCGACGACATCCACTGGAGCATGACCGGCGACAACCAGAAGCTGTTCCGCTGGCGCTGCCGGGCCGCCACCTACGCCAACTGGCCGGTGCTGCGCTATATGCTGCGCGGCAACACGGTTTCCGACGCGCCGCTGATTATCGGCAGCCTGGATCCCTGCTACTCCTGTACCGACCGGGTGACGCTGATCGACGTGCGCAAACGGAAAATCACCACCGTGCCTTATAAAGAAATGGAGCGTTACGGTCTGGAACGCACCCATTCGCCGCTCAAGTAGGGGATGAACCATGTTGAACCTGTTTAAAACCATCCTGAAAACCGGCAACAGTACGCTGAAATACCCGTTTCAACCGCTGGACGTTGCCGCGGGATTTCGCGGCAAGCCGCAGTACGACGCCGCCCAGTGCATCGCCTGCGCCGCCTGCACCACCGCCTGCCCGGCCAACGCGCTGACCATGGAGACCGACGTCGCCGGCGGCACGCGCACCTGGCAGCTGTTTCTCGGGCGCTGCATTTTTTGCGGCCGCTGCGAGGAAGTGTGCCCGACGCGCGCCATCGTGCTGTCGCAGGAGTTTGAAATGGCGGTGAGCAATAAAGCTGACCTTTATCAGCGCGCCACCTTTAGCCTGCTGGACTGCCGCGTGTGCCATCGCCCCTTCGCCCCGCAAAAAGAGGTGGAGTACGTTATGGCGCTGCTGGCGCAGTCGGGGCAGTCCGCCGCGGAGGTCGAATCGCAGCGCTCCCGTTTTGAAACCTGTCCGCAGTGTAAACGCCGCCAGAACCTGGACGACGAAAACAACGTGATGCTGAGCCAGCATATTTCCCCCTCGGCCGATTCATCACCGGCTACCGTCAATGGGAGCAAATCATGAGCACCCTGCCCGCCGGCGTCGATCACTACCGGACCACGCCGATTGCGTTGGATGAACCGGCGCAAAAACTCAAGAAAACGCTGTTAAAAGACATTCAGCGCTCCGCCTACGTCTACCGCATCGACTGCGGCGGCTGTAACGGCTGCGAGATAGAGATTTTCGCCGCCGTCGCGCCGCTGTTCGACGCCGAGCGTTTCGGCATCAAGGTGGTGGCCTCGCCGCGCCATGCGGATATTTTATTGTTTACCGGCGCCGTCACCCGCGCCACGCGAATCCCGGCCCTACGCGCCTACGAAGCGGCGCCCGACCCGAAAATCTGCATCTCCTACGGCGCCTGCGGCTGCGGCGGCGGCATCTTCCACGATCTGTACTGCGTGTGGGGCGGCAGCGACGCCATCGTGCCGATAGACGTATACATTCCCGGCTGCCCGCCCACCCCGGCCGCCACCATTTACGGTTTCGCCGTCGCGCTCGGCCTGCTGGAGCAGAAACTGCACGGCAGCGAACACCGGCAGACGGCGGATGAAAAAGCCGCCCTGATCCACCCGGACGTGCCGCTGGATCTGCGCGTGCTGCTGGAACGGGAGGCCCGGCGCATGGCGGGCTACCGGCAGGGGCGGGAAATCAGCGACGCTTTTCTGGCGCGTCTGGAAAACCAACCGCTGGACGGGCTGGATCGGCGCATCGCCGCGTGGCTGCAACAGCAAAACGATCCGCGTCTGACGGAGATCGTCGGGCAGCTCCAGCAGATCTATCTGGCGCTGTTGAACGGAGAACGCTATCGATGAGCAATCAGGTGATTTTCTACGCCCTGAACCAGAAATTTCTCGACAGCAAAGATAAAGTGCCGGAGCAGGCGCAGCAGGTGATGTATTACTCATTGGCTATCGGCCACCACGTTGGCGTCATCGACTGCCTGAAGCCGGTGCTGAACTGCCCGCAGGCGGACTATCAGCGCTGGATCGGGCAGTTGCCCGCGGGGGAAGCGCAACGCAAAATGGCCGGGCTGCTGAAATTCGGCGAGATCGTTATCGATAGCAGCCACACGCAGCTGCTGGGCCGCGCCTTCGGGGCATTGTGCGCCGAACAGGATGATTATTCCGCCTGGACCGCAACCCTGCTGGACTATCTGCGCGCCATCGAACGGGAAACGGCGCTCTATTTAATGGTGAAACGCATTGATGACTGAAACAAAACGCGCTGATGACAACAGCGTCGATAACCAAAATATGGTGCTGACCGTCGGCAACACCATGATGGGCGATGACGGCGCCGGGCCGCGGCTGGCCGAGCGCATGACGCAAAACCCGGTGGCCGGCTGGTCGGTGATCGACGGCGGCGCCATTCCGGAAAATGCCGCCCATACCCTGCGCGCGCTGCGTCCCCGCCGCCTGCTGGTGGTGGACGCCAGCGATATGGGGCTGGCGCCCGGTGAAATACGAATTGTCGATCCGGCGCGCATCGCCGAAGATCTGCTGATGAACACCCATAATCTGCCGCTGAATTTCCTTATCGACCAGTTGAAAGACGATATTCCCGAGGTGATTTTTATCGGCATTCAACCCGCGCTGGTGGCGTTCTATTTTCCGCTCAGCGCGGAGGTTGAACGGGCGGTGGAACGGATTTATCAGCGGCTGGCGAACTGGCAGGGAAACGGCGGCTTTCAGAAATTGTGAAGATTTCCCTTAATGCGCACTAACCATGCGCATTAAGGCCGGCATTAAAAATCAATAAAATGCTAAACAAAAGCCGCGGCGCCGAGCGGTCAAATCAGAATTTTTCCCAGCCTCGATCGCCGTGGCCGCCGGCGCTCAGCAGCGGCGTATTTTCCTTTACCATCACCGGACGTTGCAGCGGCGTGTGCAACGCGCCTTGTGGCACCACGTCCGACAGGCCGTCGCCGCTCTCCAGTTGAAAAACATCCACCGCCGCTGACAATTCGCTGGTCTGCTGGTCCAGTTTGGAGGCGGCCTCCGCAGATTGCAGCACCAACGCGGCATTCTGCTGCGTGACGCCGTCTATTTCATGAATTGCCTGGCTGATCTGACTGATGCCGTGGGTCTGTTCGTCGGTTGCGGCGGCAATTTCACTAATCAGCTCGTTGACATGATCGATAGCGGCGATAATCGCCCCCATCGCCTCGCCGGACTGCCTGACCTGCCCCGCGCCGGCGGAAACCCGCGATACCGACTCGTCGATCAGCGCTTCAATTTCTTTCGCCGCCTGCGCGCTGCGCTGCGCCAGGGTACGAACTTCTCCGGCCACCACCGCGAATCCCCGGCCCTGCTCACCGGCCCGGGCGGCTTCGACCGCCGCGTTAAGCGCCAAGATATTGGTCTGGAAGGCAATAGCGTTAATCACCGTGGTGATGTCGGAAATCTTGCGTGAACTGGCGCTGATATCATCCATGGTCGCCATCACGTTGGTGCTGATTTCACCGCCCTTTTTCGCCGTGTCCGTGGCTTCCTGTGCCAGCACCCGCGCCTGATGGACATTCTCCGCGGTTTGTTTCACCGTTGAGCTAATCTGCTCCATGCTGGCCGCCGTTTGCTGCAACGCGGCGGCCTGCTGCTCGGTGCGGCTGGCGAGATCGTCGTTGCCCTTGCGGATCCGTGTGGTGCCGTCATCAATCGCCGTGGCGCTGCGCCGGATGACCGTCACCGTATCGCGCAGGCTTTTCTGCAACCGTTTGATATCGGGAATCAGGCGCCCCGCACAGTTACGGCCGAATTCCGCCAGATCGCATCCCAGGCGGCCCGCCGTCAGCTGCGCCAGATGCGACTTCAGTACGCCGATGGGAATAACCAGATAATTTCGCAGATAATATTCGGTAAACAGCAGTACCGCGATACCAATAATCATGGCGGCAATCAGTACGTTTCGATTATGAATATTGTGCTCATTCACCAGCGGAATAAACTCCGCGGAGGTAATTTGGTCGGTGTATTTTTTAATATCACCGCCGAATGCCAAACTTATCGGCGGATAAACGTCGCGGAATACCTGGCGAAACGCCTCGACATTATTCTGTTGCAGCGCGCCATTCATCGGATCAATCGCCGCGGCTATTAAGCGCGACCAGTTATTGGTAATACTTTCCAGGGTGGCGTTATCCACCCCGACGTGTTCCGCGGCCTTAAATTTCGCCAACGACGCTTTGCTGTTTGTTATCGCTGATTGCGCCATATCCAGCGTTTTTTGCGCATTTTCTGCGTCATTATTCTGCAAATAGTCCATCGTCCGTTCCAGGCGGGTAACCGCACGGAAATATTGATCGCTGCCATACACCAGATAGGAGTAGGTTTTCCGCTGTGTCTCATTTTTATTAAGTAAATCAGTCGCCTGATAAAGAGAATAAAGACTGTAGCCTGATGAGGCGCCCCAGATCAGCAGCAGGAACGCCACAATAATTAGCACCATAATCCTTATGCTGATATTCTTTAGAAAGCTCATAATAAACCTCATAAAGTTACCAAAATAGCTCTCATACCAGGCTCAGGTTTGGAAACTATTTTGTATTTTGATCACTGCTGTGCCATCCCGGCGACGCGCATCGACAAGCCCCTCAGGCGTATCGGAACGCCCGATTCAGAAGTCGTGCAACAAAAGAGCCGAGATACCCAGAGGTTGGTTAATAAAAGTCAGCGTGCCTCCCCTGTACCGGGGATAAATAAATTATAGGCAAGAATAGATAAAATGAGGGTGGTTAGCGCAATTTCATGTCAACTTATTACCGGCATACCCAGCCGGCGCAACATCCAGGGCCCACCAGGCGGCAATATGACTGTGACTAATGTTTTTTACCGCGTAGCTTTCTGGAGAAATCACGAAATCTATTGCGCAGGCCGATAAGATAATAAATAACGTTGTTGATTCTTAAATCGATGTCATAGAATTTTTTCAAGGCAAAGGCATCGTTCACCTGACAAATCGACAGACTGCCGGCGTCCGACAAATCAATAATACGCAGTCCGTTGTCGGTGAGAATAATATTGCCGGGATGAATATCGTTGGAGGCCAGCCGATGGCCGTGCAAATCTTCCACGCAGGCTTTGATTTCATCTTTATAAGGCGAAAAATCGCCCAGTTCAGCCAGCGGCCTGCCTTCCACATATTCCGCCAGGATGTAGGTTTCCACCGCTTCGCGGTGTCTGACCTTTTCGGCGACGGCATAAATATCCGCCGTTTTGGTACAGCCTTGTTCGCGCGCCACGGCCACGCGGTACATTAATCTGGAGTAATACGGACCGAAGATAAAACGGGATAGGCGTTTCTCCAGCCGGGGATCCAACTCCCGCTCCCACTTCAGCACATATTTGGTTCCCTTAACCTCAATCAAATAGACCTTGCGCTCTTCGCTGCCGCTGTTAAGTAACTTATAGCCGATTTTGCCCGCGCCAAAATCAGCTAAAATTCGGATATAGGTTCCACAGCGAGACTTTTCATAAACATGAAAGCCTTTTATTTCTCTTTTGATTATGGTTTCCGACATAACAATACCTGACGTTACTATTGGTGGCGCCAGGCGGAATATACGCTTCAGTGTGACAGTTTTTTGACATAAATTGCCATTGATGCTTTCTGGCTCCTATTGTTTGAGCGACATCATATTTTTTTCGTCAAATCTGCCGAAATAGCGTTCCTGTCGTCGTCACCCTTGACATTCACGTCATGCGTCACGATAAAGAACAATAATAACTCATTAATATTCAACACATTAAAATCGCAATATCGTTATTGGCACAAAGCCTGCTTATTGGCGGCGATGTGTCGCCGCGTCGATATGTCGACACAACGCTTTTTTCACCTGAACTCAGGTCGGAGACGATGTCATGAACCGGTTCGTTATTGCAGATTCCAGGAAATGTATTGGCTGTCGCACGTGCGAAGTCGCCTGTGCGCTGTCCCACAGCGACGGTAAGGCCGCATTATCCCCAGAAAACTTTTTACCACGCCTCAAGGTCGTTAAGGGACTGAATATCAGCACCACGATTCAGTGTCGCCAGTGTGAGGATGCGCCATGCGCCAACGTGTGCCCCAATGGCGCCATCACCCATGCGAACGACTGTATTCAGGTGCAGCAGGAAAAATGTATCGGCTGTAAGACCTGCGTTGTGGCTTGCCCTTACGGCGCCATGACCGTGATCAGTAAACCTGTGGCCCGAATCAGCCATTATCAGATGTTGGGTAATTGTATAAAAGCCGAAGCGCAGAAATGCGATCTTTGCGATAAGCGCGCGGCAGGGCCGGCGTGCGTTGAGGTCTGTCCGACAAAAGCATTACGGATGATCAGCCGTGATGATATTCAGGCCATGATCCAACAAAAACAACGGCGTGCGGCGCTTGATGAAGCCGCGGGAATGCAGTTCTGAATAGCGCCGTCAAGGTACGCTGAAGGAGAATAATCATCATGCAAAAAGTGATCACCGTCTGCCCTTATTGCGGGTCGGGCTGCAAAATTAACCTGCTGGTGGAAAACGGCAAGGTAGTGGGCGCCGAGGGCGCCAACGGCGTCACCAATGAAGGCGAGCTGTGCCTGAAAGGCTATTACGGCTGGGATTTCCTTAACGACACCAAGCTATTGACGCCCCGGCTGAAACAACCGCTGATTCGACGCCAGAAAGGCGCGCCGTTTGAAGCGGTCTCCTGGGATGAGGCGATTGCGTTCGCCAGTTCCCGTCTGAAAGACATTAAAGAGAAGTACGGCGCGGACGCCATTATGCACACCGGCTCTTCCCGCGGTCCGGGCAATGAAACCAACTATGTGATGCAAAAATTCGCCCGCGCCGTTACCGGCAATAACAACGTGGACTGCTGCGCCCGCGTTTGCCACGGCCCTTCCGTCGCCGGTCTGCGGGTTACGCTGGGCAACGGGGCGATGAGCAACTCCATCTGCGAAATCGAGCATACCGAATGTATTCTGGTATTCGGCTATAACGCCGCGGATTCGCACCCCATCGTCGCCCGCCGCATCCTGAAAGCCAAAGAACGCGGCGCCAAAATCATTGTCTGCGACCCGCGCCGCATCGAAACCGCGCGCATCGCGGATCTCTGGCTGCCGCTGAAAAACGGCTCCAATATGGCGCTGGTCAACGCCTTTGCCAACGTGCTGATCAATGAGGGCCTTTACAACAAGGAGTATGTGGCCCGCCATACGGAAGGATTCGAGGAGTACAGCCGCATCGTCGCCAAATACACCCCGGACTATGTCGCCGATATCACAGGACTCTCTCCCCAACTGGTGCGCGAGGCGATGCGCATGTTCGCCGCCGCCCCATCCGCCACCATTTTGTGGGGCATGGGCGTCTGTCAGTGGGGCCAGGGCGTGGATGTTGTCAAGGGCCTGTCCGGGCTGGCGCTGTTGACCGGCAACCTGGGGCGGCCGAACGTCGGCGTCGGTCCGGTGCGCGGCCAGAACAACGTTCAGGGCGCCTGCGATATGGGAGCCCTGCCGGATATGTTCCCCGGCTATCAATCGGTTACCGATGAGAAAATCCGCCATAAATTCGCCCAGGCCTGGGGCGTGCCCGAACTGTCGGACAAGGTCGGTTATTCCCTTACCGACGTGCCGCACAAGATTAAAGAAGGAAAGATCAGAGCCAACTATGTGATGGGCGAAGATCCGCTGCAAACCGAGCCGGATCTGTCGATGATGCGCGAGGCGTTCAACGAACTGGAATTGCTGATCGTGCAGGATATCTTTATGACCAAAACCGCGGCGGTGGCTGACGTTATTCTGCCGGCGACGTCGTGGGGAGAGCATGAAGGGGTCTATTCCGCCGCCGACCGCGGTTTCCAGCGTTTTTACAAAGCCGTAGACGCGCAGGGCGACGTCAAGCCCGACTGGGAAATCATCAGCCTGATGGCGACCGCGCTCGGTTATCCGATGCACTACAACGATACCCAGGAAATCTGGGACGAAATGCGCCAGCTATGCCCGCTCTATTACGGGGCGACCTACGAGAAAATGGCCGGTCTGGGCTACGTGCCGTGGCCGTGCGCCACCGAAGACAGCCCCGGCACCCCGTGGCTGTACGAAGGCAACCAGTTTGCCCGTCCCGGCGGCAAAGGCCTGCTGTTCGCCACCGAGTGGCGGCCGCCGATGGAGCTGGTGGATGAAAGTTATCCGCTGGTGCTGTGCACCGTGCGTGAAGTCGGCCACTACTCCTGCCGTTCGATGACCGGTAACTGTAGCGCGCTGCAAACGCTGGCGGACGAACCCGGCTACGTTCAGGTCAACCCTGAAGACGCCGAACGACTGGGACTGAGCGATCAGCAGCTGACCTGGATTTCCTCACGGCGCGGTAAGGTCATAAGCCGCGTGGCCGTCAGCGAGCGGGTCAATAAAGGCGCGGTGTATATGACCTATCAATGGTGGATTGGCGCCTGTAACGAGCTGACGCTGGACCACCTCGATCCGATTTCCAAAACCCCGGAATATAAATATTGCGCGGTGAAACTGGAAGCGATCGACAACCAGCAGTGGGCGGAAAACTACGTCCAGCAGGAATACAGCCAGCTGAAAGCCCATCTGCGCAAAACCGCGGAGGAAGTGAATTAACCCCGCGCGGCCGGCGATCCCGGCCGCTATCCGCAACGGGAGCGGCTATTAAAACGGCGTTCTATTCAGCGCTTGTCGGAAACGTGGAGGGAATGACATTCACTCCACGCGCTCGATGCTTTTAGCCGAGATCCCCATACGCTGCATGCGCGACAGCAGCGTGGTGCGCTTCAACCCCAGCTTTGCCGCCGCGCCTTTCGGTCCGGCGACAATACCGTTGGTTTCTTTCAGCACGCGGATAATCCGCTGGCGTTCCGACTCTTCTTTATTATCTTCATTATCTTCCGCTATGGGAGCCGCCGGCGGCGCAGCGGGTTTAGGCGTTTCCAGCGGAGAGAGGTGGTGTTGCAACTCGGCCAGCTGCAAATTCAGCGTGGAGCCCTTGGTGAGGATCACCGCCCTTTCAATCACATTCTCCAGCTCGCGCACATTCCCCGGCCAGGGGAGCCGGCTCAGCTGACGCAGCATGTCAGAGGGAATACTGTCAATGGTGCGGTTCATCCGGCGCGCAATCTTGCGGGTAAAAAACTTCGCCAGCAGAGGAATGTCTTCCGGCCTTTCGCGCAGCGGCGGTATCACGATAGGAAAGACATTCAGGCGATAGTAGAGATCGCTGCGGTATTCCCTATCGGCCACCATCTGTTGCAGATCGCGATTGGTGGCGGCGATCAGCCGCACGTCTACCGGGATCACTTTGCTGCCCCCCAACCGTTCTATCTCCCGCTCCTGCAATACGCGCAGCAGTTTGGGCTGCAGCTCCAGTGGAATATCGCCGACTTCATCCAGAAACAGCGTGCTGCCGTCCGCCACTTCAAAACGGCCCTGTCGCAGATGGCTGGCGCCGGTAAAAGCGCCCTTCTCATGGCCGAAAAGATCGCTTTCCAACAGGCTGGCGGGGATTGCCGCGCAGTTCATTTTCACCATGCGCTTGCTCTGACGCCGGCTCAGGCGATGGATGGCGCGGGCGATAAGCTCTTTCCCGGTTCCGGTTTCCCCCAGAATAAGCACGGTACTGTCGCTGCCGGCCACCATTTCCACCTGCTCCAGCACCTGACGGATCGCCGCGCTGCGTCCGATGATTTCGCCGAAGGCGTCGCCTTCCGCACTTTGCGTCCGTTCGGTCAGCATTTCCGTCAGATAAACATTCTCGTGAATCAGGCTGTCTTTCAGACGGGTAATCTGCTCATAGGCCAGCGCGTTATCCAGCGCAATGGCGATACGCGACGCAATCTGGCGCAGCAATTTCATTTCCGCATCCCGCACCGACAGGTCGCGGTGGTGCGCCAGCTCCAGAACCCCCAGTACGCGATTACCGAACGCCAGCGGCAGCAGGCAGGCATGTTGTAATTCGCCGTCGAACCACTGCGCCAGATAACGCGGCCGCCCCGGCCGCGCAGCGGACTCGCCGTTATCGATAAGCATCGCCTCGTTAGTCCGCATCACTTCGGCGGCGTGCGTTTCCGCCACATCCAGCGCTCCCGCGCCTGAGCGCGGCGCATGCCCGGCGAGGTAATGCGTGGCGTAATACTTCAGCGTTTTATCGTCGTCATCCCGTAAGGCCAGCGCCACAAAGTCGATATTGAAAAAACGGTGGATCTCCTTTGAAACCTCCTGCGCCAGCGCTTTCAGCTCCCGCTTGGAAATAACGGTATTGGTCACATCGACCAGAATGCGGAAATGGTCGCGCTCATGGCGCAGTTTCTCTTCCTCACGCTGGGCCAGCTCTCGTTCGCCGATGTTCTCCAGCACCAGCGTAATTACCGCGGACAGCGCCTGGAAAAAAGTAATCTCGCTGTCGTCGAACCGGCTGCCGTCGGTTTTGATAAACTCGACGCCCCCCAATGCGCGGTGCGGCGTCAGTAACGGCAGTTGGCAATAATCGCTGAGCCCGGCATAGGCGGGTTGATCGCCAAGATGGGGAAAATCGCGCCGGAAACGGGCTTGGTCGCAGTGCAGCGGCATATGGGTATGCCATACCGTGCCGCCGGGGCCATCCAATAACAGCAGGGCTTCTTCACTACAGTGGGTTTTATTCGCCTCGCGGTCGCGGCGATAAAACAAGGTCTGATTATGCAACGGGTCGATCAACAGTAGATTGACCCGCCCAAAGCGCACCACCGAAAAAGATAAGCTATCCAGCACCTGTAACACGGCATCGATACTGCGTTGTTGCAACAGTGTCTGCGACACTTTCAGCAAGGCGTCCTGCCACAGAATGGACAGCCGTGATGGAGAATCCGTCAGTTGTATCGCCATAATCACCGCAATAAAATCCATAACCAATAAGGTGAATAGTGTAGGGATTAACTGGCGGGAATCCTACGTTGCCGCGTCAATAGATTGATCTGAACCGGGGTTAGCCGCCATGAATAACAGCTTGCGCCGCCCTAAAATAATAATAAGAATTATTTATAAGAACCTTTTGCTTACTTTACTTTCAATAAATCGCCGCCGGCCGGATTTTATTTTAATTCATATTGCCGAATATCAGAAATCATCGCCATGGCGTAATCGCAGTCGTTAATTAACATAAAAATCACTTTTATTTATCATTGGAAATACAAATATTCTTCTCGGCACTGCCTGACCTCGCAGAGCGCGCCGTGCGTACAAAATTCTATTTATTGTTAATAGCCTTATTATTATAAGTAAATCTGATAACACGGTAAGTCGCTGATGAACCACGGGAACAGAATAGGCTATCTTTTTGTTTTTTATGTATTTGATAAAAAATCTCCCGAACCGGCGCATCAATGTCACATCCGTCATCGTCATAACTTCGTTATCAACATGCGTTTTTTGCATTGAATTGCCATGATATGCATCTCATCACATAGAAAAAAACGCCAAAAAATCAGAATCAATGTAATATCGGGCAGGCAGACACGACATCCCCAATAACAGTCAGGGTGCTGGTTCAGTGCGTTCAAGGAATACGCATCGTTTCCCACGCTGTAATAATACTGTGTGTTGTCTGAATCTATTCACCAACATGAGGTTTATATGCAAAGGCAGAAGTTACTTATACAGATAGTCGTCGCTATCTTATTAGGGATATTAATAGGATGGCTTTGTCATCAATATCTTGATGGCGGGCGAGCAAAGGAAATCGCCTCTTATTTCAACATGGTTACCGATATTTTTCTGCGTTTGATCAAGATGATCATTGCCCCGCTGGTGTTCTCCACGCTGGTTTCCGGCCTGGCAAGCATGGGCAACTCTTCCGCGGTCGGACGTATTGGCCTGAAGGCCATGACCTGGTTTATCACCGCATCTTTCCTTTCTCTGCTTATCGGCATGGTGCTGGCTAATTTCTTCCAGCCCGGCGGCGGTATGAATCTGGAAGTTCCCGCCACGGCGGCGCACGTCGCCACCGGCCTGAACACCGACGGCTTTACGCTCAAGAACTTTATCAGCCACATCTTCCCGAGAAGTATCGTGGAAGCCATGGCCAACAATGAAATTCTGCAGATCCTGGTCTTCTCGCTGTTCTTCGGTTCAGCGCTCGCCTACGTGAAAAACAAGAACAAAAGCGCGACGGCGATTGCATCGATGATCGAAGAACTGGCCAAGGTCATGTTCCGCGTGACGGACTACGTGATGAGCCTGGCGCCGATTGCGGTGTTCGCCGCCATCGCGTCCGCCATTACCACCCAGGGACTGGGTCTGCTTTACGACTTCGGCAAGCTGATCGGCGAGTTCTACCTCGGTCTGGCGATACTGTGGGCGGCGCTGTTCCTGGTTGGCTACGCTTTCCTCGGTAAACCCATTTTCACCCTGGCGAAACTGATCCGCGAACCGACCGTACTGGCTTTCGCCACCGCCAGCAGCGAGTCGGCCTATCCGAAAACCATGGAAGCGCTGACCAAATTCGGCGTGCCGAAGAGAATAACCAGCTTTGTGCTGCCGCTGGGTTACTCGTTCAACCTTGACGGTTCAATGATGTATCAGTCCTTTGCGATCCTGTTTATCGCCCAGGCTTACAACATTGATTTAAGCGTGACGCAGCAAATCCTGATTCTGCTGACCCTGATGATCACCAGTAAAGGGATGGCCGGCGTCGCCCGCGCCTCGGTGGTGGTGGTCGCCGCCACGCTGCCGATGTTTAGCCTGCCGGAAGCGGGTATCCTGCTGATTATCGGTATCGATCAGTTCCTGGATATGGGCCGTACCGCCACCAACGTCATCGGCAACAGCATCTCCACCGCCGTCGTCGCCAAACTGGAGAACAGCATTGGCGAACCGGAGGAGGAAGAAGAAGCGGAAATTGTCTATCAGGAGGCCAATGCGAACCGGTAATTAACCGTTCGTCTGGATCCTCTGGATATGGCGGCCTTACGGCCGCCATACTCTTTTCAGCGCCCGAATTTACTGCTGACTCAGGCTTTTCAGATAACGCCAGAACTTCTCCGAGGCCATATTCAACCGGGTATCGAGGCGATAAATATAGACGCCCATGCGCATAACCGCATGCTCCATATTGATGATGGCGAGCGTTTTATTTTTCAGCTCTTCCTGAATCGAATAATCCGGCAACCAGGCGATGCCGTACCCCTGCCTGACCATCCTTTTCAGCAAATCACTCATTGAAGAGACAAAGGTAATGGCGAATTTATCGCTGTCGATGCTGGCGAGATAGCGGTTTACCTGGCGCCCCATATAGCTGCTGTCGGTGTAGTTCAGCAAGGGCACGGAGGGCGCGTTGATATCGAACAGCGGTTTGCCCGCGCTATCACAGGCGCAGACCGGATAAAGACGGGACTCCAGTATTTTCTCATGCATAAAAGGCTCGGACATCAGCTCTTCATTGTAAAAAGAGAAAATAAAATCGCTCCGTCCCTCTTTAAGATTCAACACCGCCTCATCCACATCAATGGATTCGACGTAAAATATCTTTTCCTGCGTCTCCGGCACCCCTTTGAGCAACTCCGGCATAATAAAAATGGATAACGAATGCGCGGCGGCGATCGTTATTTTATTTTTATAATTACTGCCGCCGTGCAGTTTATTCAGCTGATATTCCAAATCATCCAGCGTATTGCGAATATGCGCGTGAAAAACGCGACCCTGTTCGGTTAATTGCAAAGGCGAGGAGCTGCGGTCAAAGATATCAAAACCGATGGCGCTTTCCAGCGCGCGAATACGACGGCTGAATGATGACTGAGAGATATTTCGTTTTTCGGCGGCGACGGTAAAACTGCGGAACTCCTCCAGCGCGATAAAATCATAAAGCCATTTGGTTTCGATATTATTAAGCATGTAATTTCACCGATTCTATTTTACCGCGCGGTTAAAACCAAGAAAAGCATAAGGATGCCGTGTGCTATGCAAATCATACATAGCGCATGGGGATTTAGCAATTCACATTCCTCACCAATATACCCAAAGTAATCGCTGTCGCGGCCGACAACGCGGCGACGTAAAACTCAGGGATACGTGAGAGTATTCCTTCAGATTCAAAAACCTATGGGGAACAGCATGAACCGTTTAGTGGGTATTCTTGGCGGCATGGGACCGGGCGCCACCGTTGACGCCATGCAAAAGCTGATAAAAAACACCCCGGCCTACCGCGACCAGGATCATATCCCGATGATTGCGGTTTCCATTCCGGATATTCCTGACAGAACCCAATGCATTCTCGACCATAGCGCGTCGCCGTTGGAAAAAATGATTCAGTATATGAAGATCCTGGAAAATGCCGGCGCCGAGTGCATTATTATTCCCTGCAATACCGCACATTACTGGTTCAACGAATTAAAGTTGCATAGCCGTGTCGACATGATCAGCATTATCGATGCCGCCTGTCAGGTTATTCGCGATAAGAAAATAGCCAACGTCGGACTGCTGGCCACCACCGCCACCATCAAGGCGCAGATTTATCAGCGCCATTTGGCGGAAAGCGGTATTGACTGCCATATTCCGCCGGCGGCGGAGCAAAGCGCGGTGATGGAAAGCATTTATGCATATAAGTCGGGCGACGCGGAAAAAGCGCATAGCCTGTTAACGCCAATAAAAGATCGCCTGCTGCGGAGCGGCGTCGAAAAAATCATTCTGGGCTGCACCGAGCTGCCGCTTATTCTGCAACAGGAGATCAAACACGCCCCCGAAAACTATATTGACGCCACCGAAGCGCTGATCAAAAAAACCGTCGAGTGGTATTTTGCGCCGATCCGTGGGAATAAGGCCGCGGCCTAAGTAAGATAGTGTTAACTCGCTTCCATTTTTATTTCCTGCTGTTGCGGGCGCCCGTATTACTGCTCATCATTACGTTTTGATGACTTTGAATTAGCGTGGAACAGCATGATTAATGTGGCGCTGATAGACGATCACATCGTTGTACGGTCTGGCTTTGCGCAGCTTCTGACATTGGAAAAGGATATTCAGATCATCGGGCAGTATTCCTGCGCGGCGCAGGCATGGCCTCACCTGCTCAAACAGCCCATTGACGTGGCGGTGATTGATATCGCCATGCCGGATGAAAGCGGCCTGAGTTTACTTGCCCGCCTGCGCCGGCAGCGCCCCGGCTTTCGCGCCATTATTTTGAGCATCTATGACACCAGCGCCTTTGTGCAAAGCGCGCTGGACGCCGGCGCCGGCGGTTATCTCACCAAACGCTGCGGTCCTGAGGAGCTGGTGCAGGCGGTCCGCACCGTCAGCGGCGGCGGGTTATACCTGTGCGCCGACGCCCTGCGCGCCATACGCCACCAGCAGCAATTGCCGCGGGAGCTGCTGGCGCTGACGCCGCGCGAGCGGGAAATATTTACCCTGCTGATCAACGGAATAAGCGTAAAGAATATTGCGGAACGGCTCGCGCTGAGCCACAAAACCGTGCACGTCCACCGGGCCAATATCCTGGGCAAGCTACAGTGCGCCAGCACGGTCGAGCTGGTGCATTTCGCCCTACAGCACCAGCTGCTGCCGGGAAACTGATCGATGCGCCGCCTGCGTTCCGCCGGCATGATGCTGTTTCTGGGCTTTTTCTACGGCTTGAGCTGGCTGGCGCTGTGGACAATCAGTTTCTATCTGAGCAATAACGGCCAACAGGCGACGCTGCTGTTGCCGCAGGGACTGCGGCTGGCGCTGATGATCCTGCTGCCGCGCAAATACTGGCCGACCCTCCTGCTGACGGAAACGGCGCTTCAGGGCTGGCTGATCGGCGAACAGCTGCTGACCCGGCGGCTAATGCTGCTCTCACCCTGGCTGAGTCTGCTACCGGCGGCGCTGACGCATAAAATCTGGCATCGATATACCCTTTACTGGCAGCGGCTGCTGTTATTGCTGGCCGCCCTGACGCTGAACAGCATGCTGCACGGCATGTTTATCGGCCCCTGGCTGGATACGCAGCTGACCCAGACCCTACTGGCGACCTTTACCGGCGGCGTGCTGCTGATTCCCTTTACCTATCTGATCCATGAGTACATCAAGCAGCAGCACCTGCAAACCCTGCTGGCGCAGGCGATCCCCGATCCGCCGCTGCGCACCTCCCTGCTGATTTGGTGCTCGCTGTTTTTCTCGATCGGCGTCTGTCTGCAAATCACCTTTACTCCGGAAATGGAGCGCCTGCTGATCATTTTCGTTTTCCTGCCGAACGTGGTGATGGCCTACAAATTCGGCTGGCAAGGCGGGGTGCTCTCCGCGGTGCTGGGCAGCCTGATGATTACCATCACCCGTCAGGTCAGCGGCGCCTTCAACGACCTGCGCGAACTGGAGCTGTTCTTGTCCACCCAGGCGCTGTTGGGCATCGGGCTGGGGATCGCCATCAGCCGCCAGCAGCAGTTGGCGCAGCGCCTGCAACGCTACCGCCAGCAGTTGGAGCAGGAGCTGAAAACCCGCCGTCGGCTGATGGAGCGTATCATTCATACCGAAGAGGAGGTGCGCAAGGAGATCGCCCGCGAGCTGCATGACGATATCGGGCAGAACATTACCGCCATCCAGATTCAGGCCATGCTGGTCAAGCACAGTACGCCGGAGGAAACCGTTCGGCATGCCGCCGGGCAAATCAGCGATCTGTCCCAGCGGATTCATCACACCACCCGGCAACTGCTGCACCGGCTACGCCCCCCGGTGCTGAATGAAATGGTGCTGGATCAAGCCCTGCGCCATCTGGCGGATGAGTTCGCCTTCAATGCCAGAGGCATCGGCTTCCAGCTGGATTATCAACTGCCGCAGCAGGCTTATGACGATGTGGTGATCTTTACCCTTTACCGGCTGGTGCAGGAGTTGCTCAACAACATCAACAAACACGCCTCTGCCCGGCATATCGCGGTGGCGCTCTACCGGCGCAACGATCTGATCACCCTGGAAGTGACCGACGACGGCATCGGCATCCCGCCGCACAAAACCGACGGTTTCGGCCTGCGCGGCATAGAAGAACGGGTACGCGCCCTGGGCGGCAACTGGCAGGTTCAGGCCAGAAACCATTCTTCGGCCGCCGACGAAACGGCGCGCCCGATGGGGACGCGGATAATTGTTAACCTGCCCACAAAATTTAAACAAAAGGCCGGATAACTAGGAATTATTCCTAATGCCCTACAACCTTATCTCATCCCTTTTCTCTTTCTTCCCCCTACTCTTCCCTCAATGTGACGGAGATACCCATGCAGGCAACCACGCTTTCAGCGACACAAATCAGCCAGCGCTACCGTTACTGGCGGCCGCGCCTGCTGATATCGATGATTATCGGCTACGCCACCTTTTATCTGACCCGGCGCAGCGTCAATTTCGCCATGCCGGTGATGCAGCTGGAACTGGGGTTGACGAAAGACGATATCGGCCTGCTGGGTACGCTGTTTTACCTGTGCTACGGCGCCTCGAAGTTTATCTCCGGCATGGTGTGCGATCGCAGTCAGGTACGCTGGTTTATGGGCGTCGGGCTGCTGATCACCGGCATATTGAACATCTTGTTTATGTTTTGCCAGTCGCTCGGCGGGCTGTTGCTGGTCTGGGCGCTGAACGGCTTCTTTCAGGGATGGGGCTGGCCGCCGTGCGCCAGACTGCTGACCAGCTGGTATTCGCGTAACGAGCGCGGCTTCTGGTGGGGGTGCTGGAACACCTCGATCAATATCGGCGGCGCGGCGGTGCCCTTACTGGCGGGCTATCTGGCCGCGGAATGGGGCTGGCAGGCGGCGCTGCTGGTGCCGGGCATCATCGGCATCCTGATTGGGCTGTGGCTGTGCCGCCAGCTGTGCGACAAGCCGCAGCAACAGGGGCTGCCGAGCGTCGGCCAATGGCGGCGCGACGCGCTGGAAATCCGCCAGGAACAGCAAAGCCCGCCGATGCCGATGCGGCAAATCCTGCGGGAGACGATCCTGGGCAACCGCACCATCTGGCTGCTGGGGGTTTCCTACATTCTGGTGTACCTGATCCGCATCGCCCTGAATGACTGGGGCAATATCTGGCTGGCGGAAAGCCACGGTTTCAACCTGCTCAGCGCCAACGCCACGCTGTCGCTGTTTGAACTGGGCGGCCTGGCCGGCGCGCTGTTTGCCGGCTGGGGATCGGACCTGCTGTTTCGCGGCCAGCGCGCTCCGATGATCCTGCTGTTCGCGCTGGGGCTGTTTCTGACCATGAGCGCGCTGTGGCTGGCGCCGGTGCATCATTATCCGCTGCTGGCGGCCTGTTTTTTCAGCATCGGCTTTTTCGTTTTCGGCCCGCAAATGCTGATCGGCCTGGCGGCCGCCGAGTACAGCCATAAGGACGCGGCCGGCACCGTCACCGGTTTTCTGGCTCTGTTCGCCTATCTGGGCGCGGCGTTGGCGGGCTGGCCGCTGGCCCAGGTGTTGCACCACGCCGGCTGGTCCGGATTTTTCACCCTGCTGGCGCTGGCGTCGGCCTGCATCGGGCTGTTGCTGATGCCGCTGCTGATGGCGGGCATCAGCCAGCGGGAAACGTTGAAATCGCTGTAACCTCAATACCCTAAGAAAGGAAAACATAATGAAACTGACTACCCTTACCTCTCTGATTGCCGCCGGGCTGACGCTGGCCGCCGCCGCGACCAGCGCGCAGGCCGCCGGACGCCTGGTGATTTACTGTAGCGCCACCAACGCTTTCTGCGAGGAGGAAGCCAAGGCGTTCGGGGCAAAATATGACGTCAGAACCTCGTTTATCCGCAACAGTTCCGGCAGTACGCTGGCGAAGGTCGAGGCGGAGAAAAGAAATCCCCAGGCGGACGTCTGGTACGGCGGCACGCTGGATCCGCAGTCTCAGGCCGGCGAAATGGATCTGCTTGAACCTTATCTGTCACCCAATCTGCAACATATTTTGCCGCAGTTCCGCGACCCGGCCAAACGCAAGGGCAACTACTCCTCCGCCGTGTACGTGGGGATCCTGGGCTTTGGCGTCAATACCAATCGCCTGAAAGAGAAAAATCTGCCGGTGCCGCAATGCTGGAAGGACTTGACCGATCCCGTCTACAAAGGCGAAATCCAGGTCGCCGATCCGCAAAGCTCCGGCACCGCCTATACCGCGCTGGCCACCTTCTCGCAGCTGTGGGGCGAGGCTCAGGCGTTTGATTACCTGAAAAAACTCAACGCCAACGTTTCGCAATACACCAAATCCGGCATCGCCCCGGCGCGCAACGCCGCCCGCGGCGAAACCGCCATCGGCATCGGTTTTCTGCATGACTACTCGCTGGAAAAAGAGAAAGGCGCGCCGTTGACGCTGGTTTCCCCCTGTGAAGGCACCGGTTATGAAATCGGCGGGGTCAGCATCCTGAAAGGCGCGCGTAATCTGGATAACGCCAAGCTGTTCGTGGACTGGGCCTTATCGAAAGAGGCCCAGGAGCTCTCCTGGAAGAAAGGCCAGTCCTACCAGATCCTGACCAACACCACCGCCGAGACGTCGCCGCTGTCGCTGAAGCTGCAGGACCTGAAGCTGATCAACTACGACATGGATAAATACGGCGCGGCGGACGTGCGTAAAGAGCTGATCTCCAAATGGGTTAACGAAGTAAAAATGGGGAAATAGCCGTTTATGGGGTAAATGCCCGGCGGATAAAGCGCAAACGGCAGGGCCGCCGCCATCGGCTTATCCGCCGGCACGACGTCATTAAATACTAATAACAATCCCGCTTAATGAATGATGACAACACCAGGGAATCCATCATGTCACACACCATAACACTGGCGCCGCCGCGCAAACGAGACCCCATCTTTCTGTGGCTGGCGCTGATAGCGGCCTCCTTTCTGCTGCTGCCGGCCTGGAGCCTGGATTACGGCCTGTTTGACGTCTCGCGTGATGAACTGCTGGAGGCCTACAGTTGGTCGAGCCTGAATGTCAGCCTGCTGTGGTTCGCGCTGCCGCTCGGCCTGTTGCTTCGCCCGCTGGCGGCCGCCGGCCGCGAACGGCGCGGGCGGCATCGCGCTGACGCGGCCTACGCGCTGTTCTGCGCCCTCTTCGTGGTGATCGGCTCCGCCCTTGAAGGACGGGGCATGGGTTACGCCACCATCCCGCTGTTTATCGCGCTGGGGGCCATCATCACCCTGTCGCTGTCGCGCCTCGACTGGCTGGGCGGCGATCGGTTCGTTATTGGCTCGCTGGTCGGCATCATTGCGCTGATCGGGGTATTTATTCTTTACCCCAGCATCGCCATTTTCATCCCCATGTTCACCAACAGCAGCGGCGAGTTCGCGCCGCTGCTGTTTATGCAGATACTGCAGCAAGCCCATATTTTACAGGTGATCGGCAATTCGTTCATGCTGTCGGTGGCGGTCGGCGTCGGCTGTACCTTTTTCGGTATGGTGCTGGCCATCTACACCTCGCGCATCGCCCGGCGCTCCGCCATTATCGGCCGGGTATTCTCCATCCTGCCCATCGTTACGCCGCCGTTCGTGGTCGGGCTAGGGGTGACCCTGATGATGGGGCGCTCCGGCTACGTCACCGAACTGATGGTCGACTGGTTCGGATTAACCAACACCAACTGGCTCTACGGCTTTACCGGCATCTGGCTGGCGCAGGTTCTCGCCTTTACCCCGATGTCGTTTATGATCCTCGAAGGGGCGATTAAAACCATCCATCCGTCGCTGGAGGAAGCCTCCTACACGCTGCGCGCCAACCGCTGGCAGACCTTTCGGCGCGTCTTTCTGCCGCTGCTGAAACCGGCGCTGGCCAACTCGTTCCTGATCGTTATCGTGCAGTCGCTGGCGGACTTCAGCAACCCGCTGGTGCTGGGCGGCAACTTCGACGTTCTCGCCACCCAGATCTATTTCTATATCGTCGGCGCCCAGCTGGATTATCAGGCGGCCAGCACGCTGGGGGTGATCCTGCTGCTGTTCTCCCTGGCGGTATTCTGTATCCAGTACCTGTGGATCGGCAAACGTTCCTACGTCACCATCTCCGGGAAATCCTACCGTGGGGACGTTCAGCCGCTGCCGGTGTCGCTGGTGTGGATCGTCAGTATTCTGCTCTATTTGTGGATTGCCTTTAACTTCCTGCTGTACGGCAGCATTTTTTACGGCAGCTTCACCGTTAACTGGGGAGTCGACTACACCCTGACGCTGGCCAACTTCAGCAAGCTGTTCGGACAGGGCTTCAGCGAAGGCGCCTGGCCCTCCATGCTCGATACCCTGCTGTTCGCCGGCATCGCCGCGCCAATCACCGCGCTGTTCGGGCTACTGATTGCCTATATCGTGGTGCGCCAGCAGTTTCATGGCAAGAAGACCATCGAGTTCACCACCATGCTGTGTTTCGCCGTGCCGGGCACCGTGGCAGGGGTCTCTTATATTCTGGCGTTTAACAACGCGCCGATATATCTGACGGGCACCGCGGCCATCGTGATTATCTCGATGGTGATGCGCAACGTGCCCGTCGGCATCCGCGCCGGGATCGCCGGGCTGGGCCAGTTGGATAAATCGCTGGATGAGGCGTCGCTCAGCCTGCGGGCGGGTTCGATGCGCACCGTGTTTTATATCCTGCTGCCGCTGCTGCGCCCGGCGATCCTGTCGGCGCTGATTTACAGCTTTGTGCGCGCCGTCACCACCGTCAGCGCCATTATCTTTCTGGTGACGCCGGACACCCGGGTCGCCACCTCCTACATTCTGAACCGGGTGGAAGACGGCGAATACGGCATGGCGATTGCCTACGGCTCCATTCTGATTGTGGTGATGCTGGCCATTATTTTCCTGTTCGACTACCTGATCGGCGAAGCGCGGGTTTCCCGCTCCAAAGCCCAGAACAGCGACTAAGCGGAGTGATTACCTTGAATACTGTAAACCAACAAGCGACGGCAACCTCATTTAACGCCGGCCCACAGGGCGCCCGTCATAAGAACTTTGTTGAACTGAAGCACGTCACCAAACGTTTCGGCCACAACACCGTTATCGACGACCTCAATCTGGCTATTCCGCAAGGAAAAATGGTCACGCTGCTCGGCCCCTCCGGCTGCGGCAAAACCACCGTACTCCGCCTGGTCGCCGGGCTGGAAAAACCGACGGAAGGCCGCATCCTTATCGACGACGAAGATGTGACCGAACGCTCCATTCAGCAGCGCGACATCTGTATGGTGTTCCAGTCCTACGCCCTTTTTCCGCATATGTCGCTGGGGGAAAACATTGGTTACGGGCTGAAAATGCTCGGGCGTCCGAAGGCGGAGATTAACCAGCGGGTAAAAGAGGCGCTGGCGCTGGTGGACCTGGACGGGTTCGCCGATCGTTTTGTCGACCAGATCTCCGGCGGCCAACAGCAGCGAGTGGCGCTGGCCCGCGCGTTAATCCTCAAGCCCAAGGTTTTGCTGTTTGATGAACCGCTAAGCAACCTGGACGCCAACCTGCGCCGCAGCATGCGCGAGAAAATCCGCGAGCTTCAGCAGCAGTTCAATATCACCTCGCTGTATGTGACCCATGATCAAAGCGAAGCCTTTGCGGTTTCCGATATGGTGCTGGTAATGAACAAAGGCAAAATCATGCAGCTGGGCGCGCCGCAGGAGCTGTATCGCCAGCCGGCGTCTCACTTTATGGCCAGCTTTATGGGGGATGCCAACATCTTCCCGGCGGCGATCGCCGATGACAGCGTGGCTATTTACGGCTATAAACTGCCGCGCCCGCCGGGGTTCGCCGCGGGCGCGGGCGAATGCACGGTCGGCGTGCGTCCGGAAGCCATCACCCTAGGCCTGCAAGGCGAGGAAAGCCAGCGCTGCACCATTACCCAGGTCGCCTATATGGGGCCGCAATACGAAGTACAGGTGGAGTGGCACGGGCAATCCCTGCTGCTGCAGGTCAACGCCACCCAGCTCCAGCCGAATCCGGGGGATAGTTACTTTTTACAGATTCACCCCTACGGGATGTTTGTGCTGGCGGATAACGAACCGGCGAATAAATAGCCGGCGCCGGTATCGGGTGCGCGGGCGCCCGATACCGGACAGCGGGATAAATTACCGCAGATTGCACATTCTCTCGCCGAACGGTTCAAATATATGGTCGCCGCCTTTGACATGCGCGATACACCCCGTTATGATGCGCCCCGTTCACACGATTCCTCTGTAGTTCAGTCGGTAGAACGGCGGACTGTTAATCCGTAT